>JBEDEY010000075.1:0-12431 GCA_041175425.1 Bacteroidota bacterium
CCTTCAGGAGGTCCGATCACCAAAGACAATACCTCGGTTGAATACTATGCCACGATTTTCACGGCTGCGGAATCTCCAATTGCCAAAGGGGTGATCTGGGCTGGATCAGATGATGGATTGGTGCATGTGACCACTGACAATGGCAAAACTTGGCAGAATGTAACTCCTAAAGACCTGCCGGAGTGGCTTCAAATCAACTCCATTGAAGCAAGCCCATTTGCAGCTGGGGAGGCCTACTTTGCAGCAACAGGCTACAAGACTGGCAACTATGCTCCTTACCTCTACAAGACCAAGGATTATGGAAAAACCTGGACCAAGATAGTTTCAGGAATTGATGCCGAGCATTTTACCCGCGTGGTGAGAGCTGATCCTGCCAAAAAAGGGATGCTCTATGCAGGTACCGAAACCGGCATGTACTATTCCAAAGATGATGGAGCAAGCTGGCATTCCCTGCAGTTGAACCTACCCATTGTGCCGATTACGGATTTGGCGATCAAGGAGAACAACCTCATCGCAGCTACCCAAGGAAGATCTTTCTGGATTATCGATGACCTTACCGTACTTCACCAAGCAGAGGCTGGATTGGAAAGCAAACCTTTTCACCTTTACAAGCCACAAGACTCCTACCGCATCGATGGCATGAGACGAAAGAGCTTGACGGATGGAAGCAACCGTCCAGGAGGCGTATTGGTGTATTACTTCCTCAAGGAAAAGCCAGCCACTGAGATGAAAATTGAATTCTTCAATGACAAAAATCAACTGATCCGCGGGTTCTCTTCCAAAGCAGGAAATGGCGAAACCTTCAGTCCGAAAGTGGGTGCAGGGGAATTTAACTGGAACCTACGCGGTGAAAATGCAGAAGGATTTGATGGAATGATATTGTGGGCAGCAAGCCTTCGCGGACCTAAGGTAGTTCCTGGAACCTACAAGGTTCGAATGACTGTAGACGGTCAGTCCCAAGAGCAATCTTTCAAGGTGCTTGCGGATCCACGCTATGAGTCTACCCAAGAAGACTTGGAAGCGCAATACAACTATTTGTTGGCTGTACGTGACAAAATCACCGAAACGCATCAGGCGATCAAGTTGATTCGTGTTTACCGTTCTGAATTGGATTCATTGACAACCAAACCTGAGAATCTTGATCAAATCAAAGCTGAAATGCAGGAGATCGAAGAGACCCTCTACCAGACCCAAAACCGAAGCGGTCAGGATCCGCTTAACTTCCCTATTCGACTCAACAACAAGTTGGCCCACTTGACAAGTGTGGTGGGTAGTGGTGATTACCGACCTACAGATTCTTCGGAGGAAGTACGTAAGGAACTCACGGAACAAATAGATGTGCAGCTCGCACGCTTCCGAAAGCTGGAACGGGAACAAATCTCCCGAGTCTTGAATATCGAAGAAATGAAGACCAAGCTGGAAAAGAAAAAGTAAGCAAATGGGTCCCGTAAGTACGGGGCCCATTTTTTTTTAGAACGGTCGATAGGAAAGAATTTGCTCCAAAAACATCCCTGCGCTCCCTGGAGATAATAGGAGGATGGAGACTATCCCAAAAATGGCTCCATAAAGGTGCGCATCGTGGTTGATGTTGTCCTGCCCTTGCTGCCCTTTGACATAGGAATAGATCAGAAAAAATCCACCCAATAAGAAACCAGGGAGGCAAAGCAATCCAAAAAGACAAATGTCCGATAAGGGCATCAGGATGATGCTGGCAAATACAGTGGCGGAGGTGCCTCCCGATGCGCCGAGGGCTCTGTAATAGCTATTGCCTTGCTCTTTGAGGTAAGTAGGAATATCTGCAAGCACTATGGCGACAAGGTAAAACCCAAGGAAGATCAATCCGCCCAACTCTAGTCCAAATTGAAACTTAAAGAAGCGTTCCACAACCCCTCCAAAAAAGTAGAAGGTAAACATGTTGAACAAGAGGTGCATGTAATCCTTATGGATAAATCCGGAAAGGATAAATCGATCCCACTGGTTTCGTTGCTTGATTCTGTAAGGAATAAACATCCAGCGATCCAATAGGGCAGGTCGATTGAAGGCGATGATGCTCGAAAGCGCCGTAATCCCGATGAGGATGGTGGTCAAGGAGTAATCCATCTACTTATTTTTCGCGATGCATGAGTTCTTGAGTCACTGCTAGCAAGGCTTGAGAATAGGTTTCATTCGTGATCTGTAGCCCTTCAAGTTGTCTAAAACCCTCCTCAAAATAAGTTTGCATCTTCTGTTCGGTCAAGGAGCGAATGCCGAGCTGTTCGTAGATTCCTTTGACAGCAGCTACTTTCTGTGCTTTATCAAAATCTTTCAGTCCCAGCCAATGCTGCAATTCCGACTGCTCTTTTCCTTTGGCTAATTCCAAGGCTTTGAGCAGGAGGAAGGTTTTCTTGTTGGAGATGATATCGCCACCCACCTGCTTGCCAAATTTGGCTTGGTCAGCATAGACATCCAATAAGTCATCTTGAAGTTGAAAGCCTACCCCAATATTGACTCCAAATGCATAGATCCGGTCTACATCCTCCTTGGGAGCTCCTGCCAAAAGCGCTCCAAGTTGAAGGGCAAGCCCCAGAAGTACCGCAGTTTTCAGGCGAATCATTTCAATGTATCCTTCTTCAGATACCGTTTCATAGCCTTCAAAATTCATATCCAACTGCTGACCTTCGCATACTTCGGCAGCTGTTTTATTGAAAAGTCGAATGACCTCAGGCAATAGCGGTGAAGGACTGGGAAGGAGCAAGTCGTAGGCACGAACGAGCATAACATCTCCGGAGAGAATGGCGATGTTGGCATTCCATTTTTCATGAACCGTAGGCTTTCCTCGTCGAAGTGGCGCCTGGTCCATGATGTCGTCATGCATGAGGGTGAAGTTGTGAAATACTTCGATTGCAGCGGACTGACTCAGAATCTCCTCGGGATTTTTGCCATACATGCCATAAGCCAGCAGCGAGAGTAGGGGGCGAATGCGCTTCCCACCCAAGCTCATGATGTAGGTGATGGGATCGTACAATTCTGCGGGAGATGCGCCATACGAGTGGCCGCTGATGTGTTCTTCTAGCTTAGTTAAAAGCTCGTGGACGAGATTTTTTTCTGTCATTGTCTGCAAATTCCAAATCGATGGTTCTTCGGTCGATATCTGTATTAACTACACGAACCAGTACTTTGTCTCCTAAAGTGATCATTTTTTTTGTTCTCGATCCAATCAAGCGCATGTTGCGCTCATCAAAATCGTAATAATCGTCGTCCATGTCCTGGACACGAATCATGCCTTCACACTTGGTTTCGGTGATTTCTACGAAAACACCCCACTCCGTCACGCCGCTGACAATCCCATCATAATCTCTTAATTCAGCAAGGGACATGTATTGAACTTGCTTGTATTTGATGGAAGCACGCTCGGCATCTGCCGCTCGTTTTTCCCGCTCGGATGAGTGCAGGCATTTTTGTTCCCAGGAATTGGCTTCGGGAGATTTTCCTCCCTCGAGGTAGTGCTCAAGCAATCGATGCACCATCATGTCAGGATACCTTCGAATGGGAGAGGTAAAGTGTGTATAGTGCGCAAAAGCTAGTCCAAAGTGCCCTTTGGGCTCCGTGGTGTATTTGGCCTTGGCCATGCTTCGAATCGCAAGTTGCTCCAAGACATTCTGCTCGGGCTTGCCCTGAATCTCATCCATCAATTTGTTGAGCGCAGCAGATATTTTTTGAGGCTGGGTGGTGTCCATCTGATGCCCAAATCGCTTTGCAAAGCCGGAGAAGGTCTCCAATCGATCCAAATCTGGGCTATCGTGGGTTCGGTACACAAAGGTGTCCATGCCCTGATTTTTGCGGTAAATGAATTCGGCCACATACTTGTTGGCCAGTAGCATAAACTCTTCGATGAGCTTGTGAATGTCTTTGCGCTCCTTTACAAATAGGCCCAATGGAGTACCTTTTTCATCCAGTTTAAACTTCACTTCTACCGTTTCAAAGTTGACTGCCCCCTGTCCAAAGCGTTGCTTTCGCACTTTTTTGGCGAGGTTGTTCAGTAGGGTGAGCTCCTGGAAGTGATCCCCAGACTGGGTATCGATGCATTCCTGAGCTTCTTCGTAGGCAAAGCGGCGGTCGGAATGGATTATCGTACGACCGATCCAATGGCTCACCACCTTGGCTTGAGGATCTACTTCAAATACACAGGCAAAGGTGAGTTTGTCCTCATGCGGTCGCAAAGAACAAAGTCCGTTACTCAAGCGCTCGGGCAGCATGGGGATGGTTCGGTCTACGAGGTAGACGGAGGTGGCCCGGTTGTAGGCTTCTTTTTCTAAGGCAGTCTTGGGCTTTACATAATGCGTCACGTCGGCGATATGTACCCCGATTTCGTGGTTGCCATTCTCCAGCTTGCGATACGAAATCGCATCGTCAAAGTCCTTGGCATCTGCCGGGTCAATGGTGAAGGTCAATACGTCTCGGAAATCTTTTCGAGCCTTAATTTCTTTTGAAGAAATCTGTTCTGGAATGGCATTGGCTTCGGCATCTGCTTCCTTCTCGTACTCAAATGGAAGTCCAAATTCTGCCATGATGGAGTGGATTTCCACCTCATGCAGTCCAGCCTTTCCGAGTACGCGAATGACTTTTCCGGTAGGATTTTTATCGTCCTCTCGCCAATCGGTCAATTTGACGATCACCTTCTCGTTGTGCTCGGCACCCATGAGTTCGCCACGATGTACAAAGATGTCTTTGTGCATTTTTTTGAAGTCGGGCACCACAAAGGCAAAGCGAGGGGAGATCTCTACTCTACCCACAAATTCATCGCGGTTGCGCTCGACGATTTCCAGTACTCGACCTTCAGTTCTGCCGGTCTTTCCTTTCACAGGAAATACCATCACGCGAACCTTGTCGCCATCCAATGCATGCTTGAGGTCGGCATCCTTTACTAAAATATCTCCTTCCACGACATCGGCCTGGTCGGGGATGATAAAGGCAAATCGGGGATTGACAAAATCGACCGTGCCTGTGATGTATTCTGGGTCTCGAGTAGAAGAAAAAAAGTTGCGCGGGCTACGGGAAATTTTCCCATCGGCGACCAATTGGAAGAGCACTGGCTCCACGCCGCCTTTATTCAAGGAATCGCGAATTTCTAAGTGTTTGATCAGCTGTTTGGCACTGAATTCCTGGCCAAAGTTTGCATCTAAAAATTGAAGAAGTTTGCGTGCTAAAGAAGCAGAATCATTGGACCCTTTCGGGCTTGAATGGCTTTTTTTGGAATTTTTTCGATCGGATTTTCTTCCCATGAGGGCTTTGTTTGTTCTAAGGTATAAAGTTTTGTTTGACCTGAAAATTTGAAGAGATGTTCTTTTTGTTACGATTCAGGGTATTCAATTTCGATGTCACTGGGTTCCGTTTGTGGGTTCATGGCCAAAAAGATTTTGGCAGTCACTTCCACGTCACGAAGGCAGTAATTTTTGATTTTTTCAAGGTCTTTTTCTCGGTAGTAGGTGGGGTTGACTTCGCTCCCATCGATGCCTTCCTTGGAACTTGGGATTCCAAAAGCAGCGGCCAACAGCTCCAAGCGAGTGTAGTATTTGTAGTCGCCAAATCGCCAGAGCTCCATGGTATCCAGGTGCCGGATTTCCCAGGGTTTTTTGCCAGCCAACTGTAGGGGCTCGGGTAAGGAGATGCCTTGAATCAGCATGCGGCGGCAGAGGTATGGAAAGTCAAACTCTTTGCCATTGTGGGCACAGAGAATCCACTTTTTCTTTTCTAATAAGGCTTTTAACTCCAAAAGAGTTTCCTTTTCCTCTTCCTGAGCAAAAACTTTTGATCGGAAGAAGTACTTCTTCTCCTTCTTTTTGGATTGAAAAAAGCCAACCCCTACACAGATCACCTTGCCAAACTCGGCATGGATGCCACCTCGTTCAAAGAAAAGTTCGCCGGGTTCCAGTACACTTTCCCTCCGAATGAGGCGCTCTTTTCGGATCCATTCGGGTTGCAGTCGAGGGTCGAGCTCCGCAAAGGATTCAGTAGCCGAGGCTGTTTCAATGTCTAAAAATAAAATGTTGCTGAGCTGTTCAAAAAATGGAGCCATGATCTAAAAATTAGGTGTGAAGTATCCCCTCCAAACCCAATTCTGGAATCATTCGGAGGTGGGCAGGGTCAAAACTGCCTGGAGTAAAGATAAACTTTTTATCAAAAATCTTGTCCAGAATGTAATAGCTCACCCAAAACTCATTGGTCAAGGAAAATACAGCGGGATCGATGGGTTCAATCCGTGCCACTGAATCTGCACCCAGCTCCTCGATCAGGTGTCGAAGGGTGGAGGTTTTGCGAAGCTCTCCCTCCAGATGTCCATAGCCTTGGGAGGTGATCATGACGGTGGTGAGTTCGATGAGGTTGTAGTTGATCAGGTAGACGGCCCATTCCGTGCCTCCTTCTTTTTCTTCTTTAGCAATGGCTATTTTCACTCCGGTGACAGGAGCAAAGTCAATGTCTTTTTTCATTCGGATTCAATCAAGTTCATTTCAAAAAGTGCTGCGAGGTGTTTTTTTACTTTTTCCTTGACCTCTTCCACTGCTACTGGGCGGCCCAACTCCAGGTGAAGTGAGGTCACCGCTTTGTCGTCGATTCCGCAAGGGACGATGTGTCCGAAGTAGGAGAGGTCCACATTTACATTGAAAGCAAATCCATGCATGGTCACCCAGCGGCTGGACTTTACGCCCAAGGCACAGATTTTCCGTGGGTTCTTTCCCGTGTCGTAATCGAGCCAAACGCCTGTAAGTCCATCGATTCGACCTGCAGGTACGCCGTATTCTGCAAGGGTGAGGATGATGGCTTCTTCCAAATACCGCAAGTAGCGGTGGATGTCAGTAAAAAAGTGATCCAAATCCAGAATGGGGTAGCCCACCAATTGCCCGGGGCCATGGTAGGTGATGTCTCCCCCGCGGTTGATTTTGTAGTAGGTGGCAGCATGGGTTGCCAGTCCTGTTTCGTCTAGCAGGAGATGCTCAGGTTTGCCGCTTTTCCCAAGGGTGTACACATGGGGATGCTCTACGAATAATAGGTAGTTAGGCGTAGTGATTTGCTGGTCCTCGGGAAGGTTTCGGTTTTGTATTTTTTTGGCGACAATGTCTGCAAATAAGTTTTCCTGGTAGGTCCAAGCTTCCTGGTAATCCATGCTGCCCAGATCACGAAATGCTACCGTTTTTTTTGTATCTTCAATCATCGTCATTTTTTCAGCATTTTTTAGACCCAGCTGGGTAGGCCATTTCACTTTTCAAAATTAACCAATAATTCCCATGGCAGCACACAATGATTCAGGAAGAGTCGCAGAACAGGAAGCCGCCAAATGGCTGGAAAGTAAGGGCTACACCTTGCTTGAAGCAAACTACCGACACCAACATGCCGAGATTGATCTCATCATGACCCACCAAGGGCTCTTGGTATTTATCGAAGTCAAATTCAGGACGGGTACTGGCTTTGGCTATGCCGAGGAGTTTGTAGATGGCACCAAAAAGCGATTGCTGGTGAAGGCTGCGGACCAGTACATCTACCAAAAGGATTGGCACCGGGATATTCGCTTTGATATCGTAGGGGTCTACAAAGATTCCAAGGGGGCTCTTCATTTTAGGCAGTTTGAGGATGCCTTTTATTGATCTCCCCAGGGGAAAGTTTCAGGGATCTCTTCGGTAGATCAGTTTGCCTTCCTTGTCCCATTCTGCCCGGATGTAGGGGCGGAAGTTTTTGGTGTAGGGATTTTCTTGGTACTGGATTTCCCGCTTTCGGATGGCTTGGGTATTGTTGGTGTTCCAATACTCGGTCCACAACCCTACCTTTTCCCCAAATCGGTACTCCCCGGTTACGGCTACTTGCTGGTTTTCATAAAAATGGTAGAAGTTGCCTTCCTCCAATCCGTATTGGATCGGTATCAGTTTTTCAATTGCCTTGTTGGCAGCGTTGAAATAGGTGATTCGTGACTCCTTGGGCCAGCCTTCTTCGTAATGGGCTTTGTCTTGCAGTACATTGTCGCCATCAAAGGTAAGCCAGGTTTGGTGCTTGGTCCCGTAATAAAACATGCCCCGTTCCACTACCGTTTGGTTGACCAAGCGCTGGTAAGGTCCATGAAGCAGGTAACCTTGCCCTTCGACGAATCCCTGGGTTCGGATGGTTCGCTCCTTGGTATCGTACCAATACCGATCGCGGAGGTAAGGATTACTTTTCCAAGAGGCATCCGTGTAGTTAAAAAGCTCCACATACTCTTGGCCACGAAGGCTTTTGCGCGTGCTTCCTTTTCTCGTTTTTATCCCAAAAAAGATGTTTTTCCGGGTCTTTTTTTTCTTTTCCTTCTTGGTTTCTTTTCCTTTTTCTTCATCAAAGAGGAGCAGTGGCGCTACGGTAGGGAGCAAAAAGGAACTAACCAAGCCTGTGGAGTCTTCCTTTGCTTTCTGTTCTTTGGTGACGGTTTGCGCCTGAAGGAAATTGGTTCCTGCCAAAAAGAAAAGTAGAAAAAGAGAAAGCAGTTTCATGTCAAAATTCAAACGGCTGAGGTACTGACAAAGTATCTTCAAAAGTAACATTTCGAGATCAAATCTTATCGATTGTTTATTAATTATAATCTTCTGCCTACTTTTGGATCCGTGCTACCAAACCCTAATTTCTTATGAATTCTATTTTATCCGATCGCGTACTCCAAATGGAAGAGTCGGCCACCTTGGCCATGGCAAAAAAAGCCAGAGAACTTAAAGCTCAAGGAATTGACATCATCAGTTTGAGCTTGGGAGAACCTGACTTCAAGACGCCAAAGCACATTCAGCAGGCGGCCAAAGATGCGATCGATGAGGGAAAATATTTTTCTTATCCTCCCGTATCGGGCTATCAGGATTTGCGTGAAGCCATTGCCAAGAAGCTACGAGAAGAAAATAATATCCAAGAAGCGAAGGCGGAACACATTGTAGTTTCCGTGGGCGCCAAGCATTCCATTGCCAATACCTTCATGTGCTTGCTCAATGAAGGGGACGAGGTCGTTATTTTTTCACCGTATTGGGTGAGCTATGCCGATATCATCAAGTTGTGTGGAGGCGTGCCTGTATTGATTGAAGGCACACTTGAAAATAACTTTAAAGCTTCAGCAGCACAGTTGGAAGCCGCAATAACTTCCAAAACAAAAGCAGTCATCTATTCCTCTCCTTGCAACCCAACAGGATCTGTATTTTCCCAGCAAGAATTGGAAGCCATTGCCAACGTGGTGAAAAAGCACGAGGGAGTGATGGTCATTGCAGATGAGATTTATGAATTGATCAATTTCATGGGTAAAAATTTCAGCATTGCTTCGCTACCGGGCATGTTTGAACGCACCATTACAGTCAATGGATTTTCCAAGGGCTATGCCATGACCGGCTGGAGAGTGGGGTATATCTGTGCTCCTTTGGAGGTTTCCAAGGCTGTAGAAAAAATGCAGGGACAGTTTACCTCAGGCAATACGGGCATCGCCCAGCGTGCGGCCTTGGCTGGCATTGCGGGAGATCAAGCCCCTTCTCAAGAAATGGCTGTTCAGTACTTGAAGCGCCGTGACTTGATGCTGGGCTTGTTGAGAGACATTCCAGGCATCAAAACGCATGTTCCAGAGGGAGCATTTTACTTCTTCCCAGATGTTACCGCTTTCTTTGGCAAGTCAGCACATGGACACCAGGTAAACAATGCGGATGAGCTTTGCATCTACTTGCTTGCCATTGCCAATGTCTCCCTAGTGACGGGTTCTGCTTTTGGAGCGGACAACTGTGTGCGCATTTCTTATGCAGCTTCTGAAGCAGACTTGATTGAAGCGATGAAGCGCTTGAAAAAAGCCTTGGGAGAGCTAGCTTAAGTCTCCTTATGCTACCTGCTAAGCTGGGTTTACCCCTACTGAGCAGGTATTTTTAATTACCTCTATTTCAACTAGCTCCAGCCCATGGCTCAGGTACTTGTCATCACTCCAGTAAAAAATGCGATCGAAACCACGCTGGATACCGCTCGGGCGATTGCCGCTTCTACGGTGAAGGTGAAGCATGTCATCTTTAACGACTTCAGTACTGCGGAAACCAAGGACAGCTTGGAAAAGCACCGGGAGGAGATTGGCTATGACTTGATTCATATCGAGGACTTGACGGATCATCCTTCGCCCAACTACAAGTTGGTGCTGCAACTGGCCCAACAGCAAGCTGTGCAGGCAGGAATTCCGCTTTTGGTGGTGGAATCGGATGTGGTGGTGAGTCCCAAAACTATTGAAATACTTTTGGAGCAGTTGACTGCCGATCCTAAAGCAGGCTTGATTGGATCCGTAACCGTGGATGAAAAAGGGTTGGTTAATTTTCCCTACCTCAAATTTAAGGGGGTAAAGGAGCCGGTGATCGCTACCCAGCGCAGTTTGAGTTTTTGCTGCACCCTGTTTTCTCCCTCTTTTTTACAGGCCTACGATTTTAAGGGATTGGATGAGGCGAAAGACTGGTACGATACCTTTATTTCTAAAAAATCGTTAGAGCTGGGATTCAAAAACACGGTGCTCATGCATGCACCCGTTTGGCATCGCCCTCATGCTAGCCGCCCCTGGAAGCAACTCAAGTACAGCAATCCGCTGAAGTACTATTTTTTGAAGTTTTGGAAGGGGTTGGATAAAATTTGAGTTTTGTCAACAGACGACGGTCCACAGTCGACAGCAGATTTAATACAAGTCAGGCCTGCTTTTCACTGGATAATTTTTGCAAATCGGATAGTTAACAGACTACGGTCCACGGTCGACAGCACACTTAACTAAGGGGAAACCTGTAGAGTAGAAGGAGAAATAGTTACAGTTTCCCGAAAAGTTTCAATAAGGTATTGTAGGGTTTGGACCAGGTGCGCTGGATCCGTAGGGGACCATTCAGTTCCCGCTCAAAAAAATCGGCATGCTTGGCATTGAGGTAGGCGATGCGGGCCTTTTTGAAGGCTGTTCCTCCCGTCTTTTTCCGTTTGCTCGTAGGCGTAAGTCTGTAAAAAAAGCCAACCAAGGGGAGTTGAACTACTTCTCCGCCATTTTTGAGGAGCTTGATCCAAAATTCCCAATCCTCTCGTCCCAGTTGCATGTCTTCCGAAAATCCTCCCACGGCTAGCGCATCGGCTTTTCGGAAAAGGGCAGACACAAAAATCATGTTGTCCTTGGCCAATTGCTTCAGGCTAAAGGGTTTCAGCTTCCAGGGCTTGTGACCTGAATCGGAGAATTTCTCAGCTTGGCAGTAGACCACCTTGACTTCGGGGCGAGTGGCTAGGATAGCCAAGCCCTGTTCGATGTAGGTTGGGGCAATCAGGTCGTCTCCGTCCAGTGGCAAAATGTATTCCCCTTGGGCAGCAGCGATGCCCGCATTTCGGGCTTTGGTGACGCCGGCATTGGCTTGGTCGAGTACCCGAACTTCCGGATGCTGAGATTCCAGCTCCTGGGCAAGTTCTAGGGAATTGTCCGTGGAGCCGTCGTTGATGATGAGGATTTCGAGCGGGCGGTAGCTGGATGCTAGTGCCGATTGGATGGTTTCTTTCAGGTAGATCCCTTGGTTGTAGCAGGGGACAAGGATCGAAATCAATCCAGGTGTCATGCGTTGAAGAAGGAAGCAAATTGACCCAGCGGCTTTTGCAGGGCTAGGGTATTGGGTCCAAATTTTTTCAACTGGTAATTCTGTTCTTCCAAAAGTTGGAGGCAGGCCGCATAATCTGCTGCATTCAAGCCCACATTTTCAAAGATGATGGCCTGCGGACGGGTCTTCGGGATGTCAAAAATCCGGATGACCTCCAAGTCATAACCTTCCGCATCGATTTGAAGTAAGTCAATGTGGTCCAATCCGTAGGTTTTGATCAGGGTGGCTGGAGCGATCACTTGCACCTCTTCCTGGCTGATCCACTGGCTTTGGTCTGCAGGGATCTCAATGCCAAAGCGTTTGCAGTTGGAGGCGACGATGCCGTCTTTAAATGCCTGTTCAATTTTCTCCTTGGAAAAGGAGGCTAGACCTGTAGCCCAACGCATGGATGAAAATCCCACTTTGTAGATGGGCTGGCTACCGTCTTTTTCTCCAATGGCTGCGCAGAGGGGAGTGATGCCTTTGTTTTTGGCGTAAATCTTGGTCAGGAATTCATTAAAAACATCCGGCTGCGGTTCCAAAAGTACCCCTTTCCAGTCGTCTCTTTTGATAAACTTGTGGATGGGATCGTGGGTGATGCCGTCGTTGGCGCCAATTTGGACTACCGTAAAATTCCCTGGCTTAGACTTCGAGTATTGACTCAAAAAATCGGATAGGCTTCCTTTTTTCGGATTGTAGAAATTTCTGTAGAAACCGATAAAGAGGGGATTGTTGGAGGCACTCATGTTGAATCGAATCATTTTCCAGCGCTGCTGGAGGTTTCTTTTCAAGTTCAGGAGTGGAGAGGATTGAGTAGCCATAGTGCAATTCTTAGGTAGGCAAAATGCC
>JBEDEY010000076.1:0-4112 GCA_041175425.1 Bacteroidota bacterium
GAATAATGAAAGCAAGGGATTCGAACCGATTGCTTGGCCTTTCCCTTCAGGAGAATTCCTGGATGAATGTGGCCGCAAATGTTTAGCAATCCCAGTGGGGGAGTGGTAGGTTCATGGCTGAGCAGGAAAGATTCAAAGACTACTGCATTTCGATACACTTGGAGACTGGTATTCAAGTATTTCTCTGCGGGTAAAATATCATGATTTCCAAGCACCAAATGAAAAGTTGATCTGGGAAATTGTGGTAAAAATGCACCTAAATCCTCCCATTGCTCATTCCAAGAACTATGAAATAAATCTCCTAAGAAGTAGACATCCTTTGGTGAATAGTCTTGGATTAATTTTCCTAAGCGCAGGTAATCAAGGTCATGAACTTGTTCAGGTATAGGGATACCTGATTTTCGAAAATGGGAAGCCTTTCCTAAATGAATATCAGCTAGCAATAAAATCCGCAAGGATTCAATCCAAACTGCCTTTTCTGGCAATAAGGTTAATTCCATTCCCTTATAATCAAATGCTATTGAGCCCATAGGAATTATTAATTATCACAATTACACAAACAAAAGCATTCCTATTTAGTATTGCATAAAACTAGAACAAATGAAAAAAGTTACTCTAAACGCTTCCCTTTTCCTTCTTTTCTTTTTTACAGCTACACTTGTCAAAGCCCAATCTGAAAATTCCATTTTGGGCGTATGGTACAACACAGAAAAAACCGCTCAAGTTGAAATTTTGAAGAGAGGGTCCTCATTTATAGGTAAAATAGTGTGGTTGAAAGACCCGAATCCAGGAGGTAAACCAGCTGTCGATAAAGACAATCCCAACCCCAAACTTAAATCTCGCCCTTTGATGGGATTGAATCTATTGGAGGGCTTGAAATTTGATTCTGGGATGTGGGAAGATGGGACCATTTACGATCCAAAAACAGGGAAAACCTATTCTTGTCAGGTAACCTTAAAATCCAAAGATGTTCTAGAGGTAAAAGGATATATTGGATTTTCTTTGATAGGTCGAACTGTGGAGTGGACCAAGGCGAAACCCTAAACGTTTTAAACTTCTATCCTTTAGTAGCTTCGGTAAAATTCTTCAATCAGGCTTGTAAGCTGGGTAAATTCAATCAAAAAGGCATCGTGGCCTGCTGTTGATACAATTTCCCCATAGCTTCCGGAGTGTACTTCCTGGCTCAAAAACCGAGCCTCTTCTGCTAAAAATAGCAGATCAGAATTAACTCCTACGGCAAACACTTGTGCCTGGATTGATTTGAGAGCCTTTTCAACACCACCACGGCCTCTACCGATGTCATGACTATCCATGGCCTTAGTCAATGTCCAATAGGAAAACGCATTGAACCGTTTTGTCAATTTGGAACCCTGATAGCGTAGGTAGGAAGAAGCTAAAAAGTCATCTAATTTATCAGCTGTCTCTTTTTGCTTTGCATTGAGATCCTGTGGATTTCGGTAACTAAGCATTGCCATGGCACGAGCGGCTTCAAGCCCCTTTATTCCTGCATCATCTTGTGGCTGTCCCCAAGTGCTATCTGTTGCTATTGCCATGCGCTGGGCCTCGTTAAACCCAATTACCCAAGGGGAAGTTTTGGCTGTAGAGGCTACTACGATAGCATGATTCAACTTATTGCCCAAGAGATAAGCCCATTCCAAAGCCACTTGACCTCCCAGGGATCCACCAATAAGTGTATGAATTGTGTCGATTTGCAAATGCTTTCGAAGGAGTTCCAAGCTAAAAGCCAAATCTCTCGTGGAAACTAAAGGGAAACGATCGTAATAGGGCAAACCAGTTTTTGGATTTTCAGAAAGTGGATTGGTAGAACCATAGCAGCTTCCCAGTAGGTTGGCACAAATGATAAAATGGTTCGAATAATTGTAAATCGCTTTTTCACCTACAATTCCACTCCACCAATCTGCTGCATTGGAATCTCCTGTGAGGGCATGAATCACCCATATGACATTGGATGCATCCGCATTTAGACTTCCATAAGTGGTGTAGGCCACAGTGAAATCCTCCAAAATCTCACCTGATTCCAAAGGTAAGGGGATTGATGATTTGTAATTTCTGGTTACCATTCTGAAAAACATTTTCTGCAGTTTTGAAAAATAGGAAATCCCTTCAAAAATACAGCGCCAACTCAATAAACTAGTTTTGAGTTGGCGTGAAGAGCAGTACTTAGAGTTGTCCTTCTGAATACCTAAAAATAGGATGTATAGCCTCTGGATCAGGCTTGATGGTAGTCAATTCCTTTACCAATCCATTGTTAAGTCCATATACCCATCCATGTACTTCAGGAGATTTTCGGTTTTGCCAAGATTTTTGAAGAATGGATGTTTTGATCAAGTCTTGACATTGCTCGAGAACATTGAGCTCAACCAAACGATTGACGCGATCCGTATGGTTGGGAATCCCGTCAATTTCTGCTTGATACATTTTATACACTTCCTTGATATTTCTTAGCCATTTGTTGATCAATCCAAAACTCTTGTTTCCCAGCGCAGCCTCGATACCACCGCAACCGTAATGCCCACAGACAATGATGTGATCAACTTCCAATACTTCTACTGCATATTGAAGTACAGATAATAGATTAAGATCTGTGTGCACCACCATATTGGCAATGTTCCGATGTACAAATACTTCACCAGGATCAGTACCGGTAATTTCGTTTGCAGGAACTCGGCTATCTGAACAGCCTATCCATAAAAACTTAGGTTTCTGTTGATGAGAAAGTCTATCGAAAAAGTCCTTGTCTTGCTGAAGTTTTTCTTCTGACCAAGCTTTGTTTTGAAGTAATAATTTTTCGTATGGGTTCATAAATCTTCGTTTACGTAATTAGAATATCCCTCAACTAGAAGGGTGATATTTTTGGATTCAGCACTACTGATAAAATCATTTAATACTTCCTGTATATCATGGTCGATAAAACGCGCCATTGTAGCATTTAACACCACTTTACTACCATCTGGAATTAGTCCCAATTCTTTGATTAATGGGGCTTTATTTAGAAAAGAAACATCTTTTTGGAGTTTGACCAAGTAATTTCCATTATGCTCAGTCACTAGCACTGAGCGATGAAAATTAGTTTTGATGACAAAAAATAAACCCACGACCAGACCTATTCCAATTCCTACCAATAAATCGGTAAGTAAAATAGAAATCACAGTGACAATAAAAGGTAAAAATTGATCCCAACCCTTCTTATATTCTTTTACAAAAAGTGAAGGTTTTGCAAGTTTATAACCCACCACCAGCAATACAGCAGCTAAGCCACTCAATGGGATCTGATTGAGTAATCCAGGAATGCTCACTACCAAAGCAAATAATAGGACGCCATGCAATATGGTTGACCACTTTGTTTTTGCTCCCGATTCAATATTTGCAGAAGTACGAACAATCACTGCAGTGATGGGAAGCCCGCCAATTAGCCCTGAAACTGTATTTCCAATACCTTGAGCGACCAACTCTCTACTTGCAGGAGTAGTTCGTTTGTAGGGATCCATTTTGTCTCCTGCTTCGATGGAAAGTAGGGTTTCAATACTTCCTATTGCTGCGATTGTTACTGCTACAATCCAAAAACCAGAAGTGGCAATAAGATCAAATTCTGGCAGCGTAATTAAGTTTGGAAGTTCTTTCCAACTCGATAAGGTTGGCAAAATCACCAGATGCTCATTATCCAGCACCCATTCAGGCTTAATTTGTTTGTAGACATTGTTGATGCCAATACTGGCTAATACTGCCCAAAGGGCTCCGGGTACCACACCTAAAAACCGATTTTTTTTGATGGCAGGTCGTTCAAAAAATAGAATTAAGCCCAACGAAAGCAAGATAATTGGGATAGCTCCAGGACTGAAATAGACAAAAGCATAGTAAATTTCAGAGAAGGTATTGTGTTGATCTGCTTGATTGAATGCAAAATCTCCCAAGAAATCCTTGTCATAACCTACAGCATGAGGAATCTGCTTGAGTATTAAAATTACACCAATAGCAGTGAGCATGCCTTTGATCACAGCACTTGGGAAGTAGTAGCCCAATACTCCAGCCTTGGCAACTCCCAATAAAAACTGAAGAATCCCTGCTGCAACTAAGGCTCCCAAAAACAAAGG
>JBEDEY010000077.1:0-9157 GCA_041175425.1 Bacteroidota bacterium
ACTCGCTTTAAGCAGCTCCTTGACAGGTGTTTTAAATTGGTTATTCAAGAGGTAAACCTTGTATCCATCACCCCCTATGCCTCCAGGAAGGAATAAGTTGTAGAACATGCCGATGAGGTAAAGGCGCCAGTTTTCCCAGAAACTGAGGGAAATGTGGATGTTGGCAAAGTAGGCATTGAGGCGGATGGCGGTGGCCACCTTGCTTCCTACAAAGAGGGCTAGGGCAGGTATCAGCCAGCCCCATGAGAGGGTTTTGGAGAGCTGCAGCAGGTTGTCCGTGTCGATTTTCTGAAAAACCAGGTACAAAGCCCCTCCCGTGAGGAGAATTTTTAGGGCGGTTTTTAGCTGATTTTTAAGGAGGGACATGAAATCCTTAGTTGGACGTTTGCACTTCCTGCTCTCCGGTATAGAGGGCCTTGACGCGGTAAGTTTTCTTGTCCTGAGATTCGAAATAGGTGCGGACGATGATCTCTGAAATGATGCCTGTGGTGATCAGCTGTATGCCTCCGAGAATAAGAATAAACCCAAGGATTAAGATGGGACGTCCCCAGATGTCCTCCCCTAGAATTTTTAGAACCAAGAGGTATACATTGATGATTCCTCCCAAGAGGAAGGCAAGCAGCCCAAGCCCACCAAACAGGTGGATGGGGCGCTGGAAATATTTTTGAAAAAATAGCATGAGGATCAAGTCGGACATCACCTTGAAGGTGCGGCTGAGTCCGTATTTGGAAGTGCCGTGAATTCGAGGGTGGTGCTTGACATCCACTTCGGTCATCTTAGCTCCCTCTTGCTTGGCAAGTACTGGGATAAAGCGGTGAAGTTCCCCATACAGCCCCATGTTTTGAGCGATTTCGGCCTTGTACACCCGAAGCGTGCAGCCATAGTCCTTGAGGTGGACGTTTGTGGAATTTCGAATGATCCAGTTGGCGATTTTGGAAGGGATTTTCCGGAGTACAAATCCATCTTTCCGGTTGGCTCGGCGCCCTGCCACCACATCCCATTCCTCGT
The DNA here is from genome assembly GCA_041175425.1 of Bacteroidota bacterium. Classification (GTDB taxonomy): domain Bacteria; phylum Bacteroidota; class Bacteroidia; order Cytophagales; family Cyclobacteriaceae; genus Algoriphagus. Next base: position 1,009 of record JBEDEY010000077.1, read on the forward strand.
CGATTGCTTTTTGAAGCATGCCGGGCAGATCAGTTGGATCATTTTGCAAATCCCCATCCATGGTCGCAATGTATTCCCCCGTAGCCTGATCAATGCCCGCTGCCAGTGCGGTGGTTTGCCCGTAGTTGCGGTTAAAAATCACAAGTTTGGTTCGGGTATTCGCGTATTTTTTCACCTCAGCCACCGTGCGATCCGTGCTCCCATCCTCTACCAGGATTACTTCGTAGTCCATTCCCGATAGTGCGGCATAAGTGGCTTTCAGGAGTGGCTGGATGTTATCTTCTTCGTTGTAGACGGTGATGACGACGGATAAAAGAGGCTTGTTCATGGCAGGGAAAGATTCCTCAAAAGTACCTTTTTAACCGCATTTGGTCAAAACGCATCTTGTTTTTGCATCAAATCCCTCCAAAAATTCCGCCTACCTGCTGTATCTTTGGGGATGCGCACTGCTCAATCTTCTGCTGTGATAGCCAATCCCTGGGTGCTACTACTCCTTTTTTGTGGGTTGGTGGGGCCTTTTGCCCTAGACTTTCACCTGCATTATCCCGACGAAATCTACTACCGGGATGCGGCGGTCAAGATGCTTCAGACAGGGGATTACCTGACGACTTACTTGGGTTCGGGGGAATTGCGCTTTAAGAAACCGATCTTGACCTACTGGGCGGTGCTTGCAGGATTCAAACTCTTTGGAGTACATGCCTTCGGTTCACGCATCTTTTTTTTGCTGGCAGGGGCTGCAACAGTTGGACTAACCTACCTCCTAGGCAAAACAGTGTTTGGGGATCGGAAAATTGCAGGAACTGCAGCCTTGATCGCTGCCTCCAATCCCATTTTAATTTTTGCTGCTACGCGCTCCATTCCAGATGTGCTGTTGGTGTTGACGATTACGGGTAGTGCGCTAGGTTTTGCTGGACTTCTCCGAGATGGAGAGCAAGCGAAGGAAAAGTTTCTTTGGCTGCTGTACTTGGGATTGGCCCTGGCCTTCGAAGTGAAGGGGCTTCCAGCTGTGGCCTTGGGAGGGATAGGCATCTTGTACCTGCGATTCAATCCTTGGCAGCAGGTTTCTTGGAAAAAACTGCTGTACCTCCCCGCCCTGCTTGTGGCCTTAGGAATCGCCGTATTCTGGTTTGTTGCCATGTGGCAGCTGCATGGGCCTGCGTTTTTGGATAGTTTTTTGGAGGATCAAGTCGGCACGCGTGTCACCTCCCGCCTGTTGTTGGTGCTTCAAAATGGAGCGGTAGCATCACTCCTTTTGGTAGGCATGTTTCTCCCTTGGGTAGCTTTGGCGATTCCCAAGTTAAAAGACACCTTAGTGACTGCCTGGAAGGAGAACCCTCAATTTTTCGCCTTTGCGCTCCTCTGGGGACTGGCCATCTTGGGCATGGGTGCGCTCACCAGCAAATTTTACGAGCGATACCTGCTACCTGTAGCACCAGTTTTAGCACTTTGGCTTGCGTGGATAGTCGTTCGTGGAGGTGGCTTGGAGCGTGCCAAAGGGCTGAAGGTGGCCGCTGTGCTCCTCCTTTCTTTGGTGACGATTGTGGTCGGGGTGAACACTTGGATCTTGGTTACTGGGTCAAGCGGATGGGTTTCGGTGGTCTATGTTGGTTTTGGGGTCTTATTTCTAGGTTATGGTCTCAGGACATTGCTTCGTTCTTCTGTCCTGCCTCCAAAGCTGCTAGCGCTTTCCATCTTGTTTCTTTTCTTTCAGGTGACAGGCATTACGCGATTGATTTCTTTGCCACATCAAGGGGTTCAAGCGGCAGCAGTCGTGGAAGAGATGGGGGTGGCTGGCCCCATTGGCTTTGCGGGCAACCTGCATGACGGGTCAAAAATTCGGATGAGTTTAGGGACCGCTTACGATTTGGTAGACTTATCCAGAGAAGGATGGAAGGAGGAAGCCAAAAGCTATACCTATTTGATTTTGGAAGACCGGCTACTGTCCGAATGGGATACGTTAGGCTATGAAGTGCGGGTGGCCAGTACCCATTTGGATTCCAAAGTCATTCCTGACTTTCTGCGTGCCAGCAGTACTGCTGCCCGTGAGGAGATTCGGGTGAAGCAAAGTAGACGTTATTTCTTGCTTCAAAAAAAATAAACCCGAAGGGGGTTCCTTCGGGTTTGGGGTACGATTAGCTATTTTTCTCTTTGTGTTTTTCGAGCTGTCGCCGTAGACCTTCTACCGCCTCATCAGCTGCAGCTTCAAAGGAGTCGTCTTGATTTTTGGCGAAAAACTGCTTTCCAGGCACATTTAACTTGATTTCTACGAGTTTATTCTGGTTTTTTTCATTTTTATCCAATCTCAAAAACACCTCGCCATCCAAAATGCTGTCGTAGAACGTGTCCAGTTTATCGGCCTTCTTCTGAATAAAACTGATCAATTTTTGATCGGCGTCGAAGTGAATGGAATGCATCTGTAGTTTCATCTCTTGGGGATTTAAGGGTTAAACATGTGAATACTTATGCTTTGGGGTGTGCTTGTTCAAACACAGCCTTGAGTTTTTCCATAGAATTGTGGGTATATACTTGTGTGGCGGCTAGGTTGGCATGGCCCAATAAATCCTTGACGGCATTCAAGTCGGCCCCTTTGTTTAAAAGGTGGGTTGCAAAGGTATGACGGAGTAAGTGGGGGCTTCGTTTCGAATTTTGTGCGAATAGGTCCAGGTAGTGCTTCACGATCCGGTAGATCAGCATCGGATAGGCTTTTTCTCCTTTGTTGCTGCGAATAAAGTAATCTTCTCCTTCCACCCCGTTGAACTGAGCTTCTACCACTTTTTTATAGTTTGAAATGTGGCCTTGTAAGGATTTGGTGAGCGGGATAATGCGCTCCTTTTGTCTTTTACCCAAGACTTTGACTTGTTCTTCATACAGGTGGATATCCTTCCACTTTAAGGAGGTAAGTTCGGAGAGACGCACACCAGTGAGGTACAGGAATTCGAGTACCATCCGATCCCGTTGTCCCTCAAAGGTGGGGGCATAAACCTCCTCTTCCAACACAGATTCAATGGTGGTTTCCTGCAAAAACTCAGGAAGCTTTTTTGGAGCTTTTAGAGACTTTAACTTGTAGGTTGGATCCTTCTGGATGATTTTGGAGCGCATCAGAAACTTGTAGAAGGAACGAAGGGTCGCCAACTTCCGATTGACAGTAGTTTGGCTAAGTCCCTGCTCCACCAAATCGATGATCCATGCGCGCAGGTCTGGATGGGTACAGTGGGAGAGGTCGTCTATTGAAAAGGATTGGCTGACAAAGTCCTGGGCTTGCTCCAAGTCTTTGCGGTAGGCCAGCACGGTATGCGCACTGCTCCTTTTTTCGTATTCCAAGTAGTTGATAAATGAATCAATCATGGGATTAATTTGCTACTTAAGATACGCGGAATTTTCGAATAGGTTGGTTTAAAAAATCAGGGGGATGAAACAAGGGGTAGGTCTCCGTCAAAAAAATGCAGGCGAATCGTACAGGGATCAAAAAAAAGCACCAGCCGAATGACTGGTGCTTTGTATATGGGCAAATGCCATCACAATTACTTCATAAATTGCTCTTGAAGCTTCTGCTTATACGCAGCTTTGATGACTTGATCTCTTCTTTTCACAGAAGGCTTAGTAAATGCCTGACGGGCTCTCAATTCACGAACCGCACCGGTTTTGTCAAACTTCTTCTTAAAACGCTTAAGCGCCTTATCGATAGATTCGTTTTCTTTAATGTTGATTATGATCATAGCTGTACACCTCCTTTCGGGGAGCAAATGTACAGGTTATCTTTTTATTTCCAATCATTTCACTAAAAATGAGGAACTAAAAAATGGTCAACGGCTGACAGTCCACTGTCCACAGCTCACTCAATTGGACCTCAACTCCTGTTTTCTCTTACTTATGTAAATTATTTTGTGCGTCTCCAAGACAAGGCTTGAAGTTCGCTTCAATCGGCAGTTAACTGTCGACTGTGGTCTGTTGACAATTTTTTGTCAACGGCTGACAGTCCACAGTCCACCGCCGATTGGATTTGTAGAAACAAAGCGTAATAAAACCACTATTGACGGTGGACCGTTGACCGTTAGCAGTGGACTATTAACAGTTAGCTGTTGACGGAGTTTATATTGGTAAGAATGCGGATAATCACCTAATCCAGGTTAGGGAATCAACTAAAAGAGGCTGTCTCATTTAGGGACAGCCTCTTTTAGTTACTTGTATTTCCGTAAATTAGTTTGTGCCTATCCAAAACTAGGCTTGTAGTTCAATCAATTTGCCGTGGACCGTCGACTGTGAACCGTTGACTAAAGATTAGTCTACGACTTTCTCTGCCAAGACTACTATGGTATTTTGCTTTACTTCTACCACGCCACCTTCTACTTGAAGCGATTGCTTGCCTTCTGTAGTGGTGAAGGAAACAGCTCCTTTTCCCAAGGCAGATACAATGGGTGCGTGGTTAGTTAGTACTTGAAATGCGCCCAAAGCCCCAGGAAAGGTAGCTTCGCTCACTTCTCCTTGGAAAACTTTTTTATCTGGCGTAACGATTTCTAAGTGCATGGCGTATTCGATCTTCAGGTAGTAAACTCATCTTGCCTCTTGAATTACTTCAATAGGCAGGAATAAGAAGAAATTTATTTTACTTCTGCGAGCAACTTTTCTCCTTTGGCGATGGCATCTTCGATGCTACCCACCAAGTTGAACGCTGCTTCTGGCAAATGGTCAAGCTCACCGTCTAGGATCATGTTGAATCCTTTGATGGTGTCTTTGATGTCTACTAGCACTCCTTTAAGACCGGTAAATTGCTCGGCTACGTGGAATGGCTGAGACAAGAAACGCTGCACACGACGAGCACGGTGTACCACCTGCTTATCCTCTTCAGAAAGTTCTTCCATACCCAAGATGGCAATGATGTCCTGAAGTTCCTTGTAGCGCTGAAGGGTTTCCTTTACGCGCTGTGCACAGTTGTAGTGATCGTCTCCCAAGATATCTGGAGAGAGAATTCGTGAAGTAGAGTCCAAAGGATCCACGGCTGGGTAGATACCCAATTCCGCAATCTTACGAGACAATACCGTAGTGGCATCCAAGTGCGCAAAAGTCGTTGCTGGAGCCGGGTCAGTCAAGTCATCCGCAGGTACATAAACGGCCTGCACGGAGGTGATTGAACCATTTTTGGTAGAGGTGATTCGTTCCTGCATGGCACCCATTTCTGTAGCCAAGGTAGGCTGGTAACCTACGGCAGAAGGCATACGTCCAAGAAGTGCGGACACTTCAGAACCAGCCTGGGTGAATCGGAAAATGTTGTCGATAAAGAACAAGATGTCTTTTCCTTGTCCTGAGCCATCGCCATCACGGTAGTATTCCGCAAGGGTAAGACCAGTAAGGGCCACGCGAGCACGTGCTCCTGGAGGCTCGTTCATCTGTCCAAACACGAAGGTTGCTTTGGAATCTTCCAGTTTCTTGAGGTCTACTTTGGATAGATCCCATCCACCTTCAGTTTCCAAGCTATGGATGAAGTCATCACCGTAAGTTACGATGCCTGACTCGATCATTTCTCTTAAAAGGTCATTTCCCTCACGGGTTCTTTCTCCTACACCTGCAAATACAGACAAACCAGAGTATGCTTTCGCGATGTTGTTGATCAATTCTTGGATCAATACGGTCTTGCCTACACCCGCGCCACCAAAAAGACCAATTTTACCCCCTTTGGCATAAGGCTCGATCAAGTCGATTACCTTGATACCTGTGAAAAGCACTTCGGTAGAGGTAGAAAGGTCCTCAAATTTTGGAGCAGAGCGGTGAATTGGAAGGCGCTTACCTGCAGGTACCTGGGGTAGACCGTCGATTGCTTCACCCACTACATTGAAAAGTCGGCCTTTGATGCCTTCGCCAGTAGGAACAGAGATGGGCTGACCCAAGTCAGTTACTGCCATGCCACGAACCATACCTTCTGAAGAATCCATTGCGATGGTTCTTACTCGGTCTTCCCCTAGGTGCTGCTGCACTTCCAACACTACCTTCTGGCCGTTGTCTTTTGTGAGTTCCAGCGCGTCTAGGATGTTGGGCAGTTTTCCGCCTTCAAAGGATACGTCCACCACCGGGCCGATTACCTGAGTTATCTTTCCAATATTTGCCATTTGATGTTGATGAAAGGTAAAAAGAGTCTCTTCTTTAATTCGACCGCAAAATTAGTGAGAAAAGCCTTAAACCAAAGGATATTTGGAAAAATTAATCGGAATTGATCTAGAAAATTGTGGCTCGCTTCGATTTTGGCCCCCTACTTTCAACTACTTTGTCTCCAATCGCTTTGCAAAAAGAAATGCCCTGGCCCAATAGGAGTTGCCCAGGTAGTCTTCTGTGACACCCAAGGAAGTGGAAGCATGGATAAAACGTACCTTATTTTTTTGCGCCTCCGTGACAATTCCGGTATGGGTTACTTCTTTTTTCTTTTTTCCGGTGGCAAAAAATAAGACATCTCCAGGCCGAATCTTGCGTTCAGGGATTTTTTTACCCAGCTTACTTTGTTCTGCAGATGTTCTTGGGAGTTTGACCCCTACCGAAGCAAAGGAATGGTAGACCAAAGCGGAACAGTCTATTCCTGCGCGTGTGGTGCCTCCATAGCGGTAGGGTGTGCCGCGGTAAGACTTTGCCGTTTCGATAAGGGTAAATTCTGGCGAAGATTTGGCTGCTCTCCGTTTAATGTTGCAGCTGCCCAATACCAAGAGCAAAAAAACACAGAGAAAAAAGGAGGTATTCGAAGGGAAATAAATTCGTTTCAAGGGAATTTGTTTAAGCCGTTTCAAGTTTACCCTTCAAATGAATGAATTCAAAAGATTCTTCAACTAAAATAAATCCTTCCCGCTTCAGGCCCACACATTCAAGAGGGAGTGTATCTTTACCTAATTCTTAACCCTTTCTTCTTTTTTATGCAGATTCAACAGTTTTATGACGAAGGCCTAGCACATGCTAGCTATGCCATTTTGAGTCAGGGAAAAATTGCCCTGGTCGACCCAGGAAGAAATCCACAGCTCTACACCGACTTTGCTTTGACACATGCTGCTCAGATTGTGGCCGTCATTGAAACTCATCCGCATGCAGATTTTGTGAGTTCCCACCTGGAATTCCACCAGAATGATGGGGCTACTATTTATGTATCCAAACTTGTCGGGGCTGCTTACCCTCATGTAGGTTTTGACCAGGGAGATTCCTTTTCTTTAGGGGAGGTCACCCTTCATGCACTTCATACTCCTGGGCACTCACCTGATTCCATCAGTATCCTATTGAAGGATTCACTAGGAAAAGACCATGCGCTATTCTCCGGAGACACGCTATTTATTGGAGATGTAGGTCGGCCTGACCTGCGCGAGAAGGCAGGTAACCTGACCGCACAGCGGGAAGAACTTGCCCAAATGATGTACCATACCGTGCAGCGTCAATTAAAACCCTTGGCAGATGAGGTACTCGTGTTTCCTGCCCATGGAGCCGGTTCCCTTTGTGGCAAAAATTTAAGTGATGCTCGTCAATCCACTATTGGCGAGCAGCGCGCCACGAACTGGGCCTTTTCGGCTACCGATGAAGCCACTTTTGTCCAAACGCTACTCCAAGGACAGCCCTACATTCCGAAGTATTTTGGTTACGATGTTGACTTGAATAAACAAGGTGCACCCGCCTACCAGCGGTCTATTTCCCAGGTGTCGGTCTGGCCAGAAGGAGCTACCCTTCCTGCGGGTGCTTTGGTGATCGATACGCGGAAGCAAGATCAATTTGCTGCAGGCCACATTCCTGGAGCTATCAACCTCATGAATGGGGGCAAATTTGAAACCTGGCTCGGTTCCATTGTGGGTCCTGAGGAGAAATTCTATTTGGTCGCAACTACAGCGGCTGAACTCGAAATCTTGATTCAAAAAGCAGCAAAAATTGGGTACGAAGCAGGCATCGCTGGTGCTATAGTCAATCCCGCAGGAATGACCGCTACAGGAACCGCCTTTGACCTTGCTGCATTTAAATCCAATCCTGAGGCCTATACCCTAGTAGATATTCGTAGCCGGGATGAAAAGGCAGGCACTCCGATTTTTGACAGTGCCATCAATATTCCCTTGCCGGAGCTCCGAGAACGAGTAGGAGAAATACCGGTTTCCAAGCCAATTTTAATCCATTGTGCGGGGGGGTATCGCTCGGCAGCTGG
>JBEDEY010000078.1:0-7383 GCA_041175425.1 Bacteroidota bacterium
CCTAGAGGCCATGCCACCGAACGGAAAGCACCGGGGGGCTGGTTGGCTAGAATAGATCCAGAAGGAAAAGATTGGGAGTTGATTTCTGCGGGATACCGAAACTCCTTTGATTTTGACTACAATGAAGTGGGGGATATTTTTTCCTACGATTCGGATATGGAATGGGATTTTGGAATGCCTTGGTACCGTCCTACGCGCATTGCTCACCTAACCAGTGGATCTGAATACGGTTGGCGGACAGGCAACTCCAAGTGGTCTCCCAACTACCCTGACAACCTCCCTGCCACGATTAATATTGGCCAGGGTTCCCCAACTAATGTCATGTTTGGAGCAAAGGCCAAATTTCCAAGTAAATACAGAAAGGCCTTGTATGCGTTTGATTGGAGCTTTGGAATCATCTATGCCATCCACTTGACTCCAAAAGGAGCCACATATAACGCCACTGCGGAAGAATTTATATCCGGAGCGCCACTGCCGTTGACCGATGGAACGATTGGACCTGATGGGGCGCTCTATTTTGCAACGGGAGGACGAAGATTGGAATCGGACCTCTACCGCGTGTACTACAAGGGAGAATTGGACACCTATACGCCGCTCAAGGAATCGGATTTGCCTCAGGAGGCGAAGTTGAGAAGGGAACTGGAGCAATTCCACGCCAAAGGAGCTTCCCCTGCAGGTTTGGAAAAAGCCTGGAGCAACTTGAATCATCCGGATCGATTTGTCCAATATGCTGCCCGTGTAGCCGTAGAGCATCAGCCTGTTGGCAGCTGGAAGGCTAGAGCCCTGGCAGAAACGAACTCCACCTCAAAAATTCAAGCCATTTTGGCCTTGGCACACCAGGGTACGGATGCGGATGCAGGAGCCATGCTGACTAGCCTGATGAAGTTGGATTATGCTACCCTCTCTGCAACGGACAAGCAAAACATCCTACGAACCATGGAAGTCATCTTGTCGCGTTACGATAAAGGAACTACTGCAAGCAAAGCTCAATTGGTGGCTTATTTGGACCCGCATTATCCTGCGGAGGACAACCTACTCAACCGATCCCTGTCCATCTTATTGGTGCATCTCGATGCTCCTTCCGTAGTAGGAAAGACGCTCGCTTTACTCAAGGATGCCAAAGACGACCCCAACTACCAAAAGACCTTTATGGAATCTTCGGATTTGATTTTGCGAAATCCTCAGTATGGATTGGATATTGCCAATATGCTGGCCAATGTGCCGCCAGCGCAAGCTACCTTCTATGCCACCGTTTTGGGGGGAGCCGACAAAGGCTGGACTGCTGCCCAGCGAGTGGAGTATTTTGGATGGATTAAAAATGCCCTCACTGCTTACAAAGGCGGACGTAGCTATGTAGGCTTCCTAGATCGTGCCCGAAAAATGGCCTTGGCCTCCGTGGATAAAGCGGACTTCGAAAAATACGATGAACTATCAGGCGGTAAATTACTTACTGAAAGTGGAAATGACATTATAAACTCCGATGTTCAACCTGAAGGCCCAGGTCGCCGCTGGACGCTTGAAGAAGCAGAGCCCCTGGTAGCCAATCTAGTGGGTCGTGATTTGGTCAAAGGAAAAGCCATGTATGCAGCAAGTCTTTGTCAATCTTGCCACACCATGCAAGGCCAAGGGGGAGCAATTGGGCCGGATTTGAGCCAGTTGGGAACCCGTTTTTCTGCCAAAGACATCTTGGTGGCCACTATCGATCCTAACGCCACCATTTCCGATCAATACCAATCTACGGTTCTCGAACTCAAAGCGGGAGGCTCAATTGTGGGTAGAATTACTAACGAGGATGCGAAGAATTATTACATTTCTCAAAATCCATTTGCTCCAAACGACATCAAAACCGTTTCTAAAAGCACCGTCGCCCTGAAGAAAAATGGGGATGTGTCCATCATGATGCCAGGGTTGATCAATCGACTCAATGAGGAGGAATTGAAAGACTTGATGGCCTACCTCATCTCAGGGGGAAATGCAAATCATGCTGTGTACAAGCAACCTACTGCACAGCGATGAAAATTCCCAATCTAAAACCTTACCTGCTTCTCGAGGTAGCAGCAGCGTTGACGCTGCTTGCGTATGGGCTCCTCTCCAATGGGGAAACAACCAGTCAAGCAACCCTTCCATCCAAGATTTCTCAGGATGGATTTGTGCCGATTTTTGATGGCAAAAGCCTGGAAGGCTGGGAATTTGATGCGGCCTACTGGTCTGTCAAGGAGGAGGCAATTGTTGGAGAAATCACTGCAGCAACGCTACTGAAAAACAACACCTTCATCATTTGGAAGGGAGGAGAGCTCGGAGATTTTGAGTTGAAGGTGGACTATTGGATTTCAGAAAATGGAAACTCAGGAGTACAATACCGCAGCGAACGATTCACAGACCTACCCTATGCCCTACGAGGCTACCAGGCAGATATCGATGGAGCAAATCGCTACACAGGTCAAAACTACGAGGAACGCAAGCGTACCACGCTCGCCTACCGTGGACAGCGCACACAGATCAGTGCACAGCCGGATGACATTGCTACGGTAGGTGGCTATGTAGCGAATAATGCCTGGAAGGGATTGAACTTGGTAAATGAGTTGGGCGATCGTGCTGCCTTGGGAAACTTAATCAAAAAGGGGGACTGGAACACCATACATATCGTGGCTAAGGGGACTACCCTGAAGCATTATGTCAACGGTACCCTGATGAGTGAGGTGGAGGATGCCGATACCAAAAACAGAAAGCTGAGCGGATTATTCGGCTTTCAAGTGCATGTTGGCCCACCCATGAAGGTGATGTTTAAAAATATTCGCTTAAAAAAGTGATAGGGGAGAACAGCCCAATCCTGGGTTTTACGGTAAAAAAAAATGAAGTATAAAGACTCCCAAAATTGGAAGCATACCCTCTCCAACTCCCAGCAACTGGGAGGAATAGAAACATCTGTCCTTGACAATGGTGCAGGGCGAGGAGTTCGTATCGCTTGGATCAATACGGGTACGGGGCTACGCTACAAGGTGGTATTGGATCGAGGCATGGATATTTTGGATGCCTTTTTCAATGAACATAGCTTGGCATGGATTTCTCATGCGGGCTTGACTTCACCTCAGCCCTTCTCCAACCAAGGCATTGATTGGCTTCGAACCTTTGGTGGAGGATTGCTGACCACCTGCGGATTATCCAATGCAGGTCCTCCCAATTCGGATGAACATGGATCCAGAGGTTTGCATGGCAATTATTCCAACCTATCCGCCGAACTCATTTCCATCAAGCAGCCGGATATTTTCTCAGGGGACCTGGGATTTGAGCTGGTCGGAAAAGTTACCGAAAGCAGCACCTTTGGTCCCAGTTTGGAACTCGTTCGACGAATCTCAGGGACCATCGGGTCGGCAGAGATTCACATTCAAGATCGGGTCACCAATCGAGGCAATTCCCCAGCACCCCATATACTTTTGTACCATATCAATTGTGGCTGGCCCTTGATTGATGAAGGAACGCGGATTGTCTGGAATGGGGACCTACAACCGAGACCTGGAGAGTCGGACATTCGTCAAAATTCACGAAAAGATGGATTCAGACACTGTCCAGCTCCAATGGATAGCCATGCAGGCTTTGGGGAAGAGGTAGCCTTTATAGATCCTCAAACAGATGAAATGCAGCAAGTAACCTGTGGCTATGTCAACGACCAATTGGGCCTGGGATTAAAAATATCCTTCTCCAAAACCCAATTGCCCTGGCTTATCCATTGGCAGCATTGGGGAAAAAATGAATACGTAACTGCGCTTGAGCCCGCGACAAATCCACCTATTGGACAGGCTGCTGCTCGGGCAAATGAGAGTTTGATTTTGCTGGAGCCAGGAGAAACCCGAAGTTATGACCTACGGCTCAGCATTTTGCTAGGGGATGCTGCTCGGGAGTTTTCTTGATCCATCTCGAACCAACTGGCCATTAATTCAAAGATTAAAAAAATACTGACACTAACCCAAAATACATAGGCATGAGTTTAGCTAAAAAAGCGCTCGAACAGGGCGAAGGAATTGTACGACTGACCCCCACCTGGGTTCCCCGGTCTTTTTGTGTGCCGGGCCGAAGAATTAAACTGCATCCCGACGATTATTACGCCTTTGGAGGCATGCGAGGTGGCATCGATGAACGCTGGTTTGCCTCTACCACTGCTGCGCAAAACGGTCCCCTCACTTCAAAAAATGAAGGCTTAAGTCACATCGCTTTCGAAGATGGGGGCAGTACCCAACTCTTTTTGCTCAAGGATGCAGTGGAGGAATTGGGATCAGCATTGATTGGCTCACGCCTTTGGAATGAGTTCAATTCCTGGCCCATGTACTCTAAATTTTTTGACAACATGGGTCCTCTGCCACACCACATCCACCCCTCGGATGAATTTGGTAAGCTGACGGGTCAAAATGGAAAGCCGGAGGCCTACTATTTCCCTCCACAGGTCAACAACCATGGGGGAGATTTTCCTTACACCTTCTTTGGCATCGCACCTGGAACGAGCAAGGAAACAATCCTGGATTGCTTGAAAAACTTCAACAAAGGAGACAACAAAATCACGAATTACTCCCAAGCCTTCCGTTTGCAGCCAGGCACGGGTTGGGATGTGCCTCCAGGAATGCTCCATGCTCCAGGTAGCTTGTGTACCTACGAACCGCAAAAAGCCTCGGACATCTTTGCGATGTACCAATCCTTGGTGAATGAAGCCATTATTCCGGATGAGTTACTCTGGAACGCCTGCCCTAAAAACCGATGGGGAGACTACGAACTTTTGCTTGAAATGATTGATTGGGATCTGAATGTCAATCCCAACTTGATGGACAACCACTACATGGAGCCCAAACCAGTAGCTGATTCCGCTCAAATGCAAGCTGAGGGCTACCAGGAAACCTGGATTTGCTACCGATCCCATGACTACAGTGCCAAGGAGTTGACCGTAATGCCAGGCCAGACCGTCACCATCACCGATGCTGCAGCCTATGGCATGATCATGATGCAAGGACATGGTAAAATGGGTGCTTGGGATATTGAAACTCCTTCGCTGATCCGATTTGGGCAACTGACCCATGACGAATACTTCGTGTCTGAGGATGCAGCAAAGGCAGGGGTGAAGATCACCAACCTTTCCAAAACCGACCCAATCGTCATGCTGAAGCACTTCGGTCCAAAAAATCCAGATTTAAAAATTGCCTAAGAACCAGTTCTTGAATCTCAGAAGAATTTGGTTCCTGAATAAATTAAAACCCGAACAATAAACCCACTCACGCATAAACATGAACACGCTTCCCAAACTCCACAATGCCACCTGGCCAGGATTGGTCGGGAAAGGTCCAGACTCTGAACCGGTGATCCCATTTGATACGCTACTAGCCATGACTGCGGCCTCCGAAGTCAATGGTGTCAAATTTGATGGAATTGATGTGGGTTTACTTGCCCCACATTTTGACTTGGATGATCCCGATGAACCCAAAAGATTGGCAGATAAGGTAGCCAAGCATCAACTCAAGGTAGGTTCCTTGGTGGCTCCCATCTGGGCAGGTTCAGCGATGGGTACTGCCGATCAGCGAAAGACTTTCGTGGATATGGTGCGAAAATCCTGTGAATTTGGGCAAAAGCTCAAGGAATTGGGGGTTCGTGAGTATGGAATCGTGCGGATTGATTCCGCTGCGGGTGTTACCGAATGGTCAAAAGATCCATTGGCCAACTCCAAGTTGATCGCGCAGACCTTCCGTGAAGCAGCTGATGTAGCGGAAGGTTTTGGCGAGCGACTCGCAGCTGAAGGGGAAATCTGTTGGGGAGGAATGCACAGCTGGAAGCACATGGTCGAACTCCTAGAAATGACCGATCGGAAGAATGTAGGGTTTCAAGCTGACATGTCCCATACCTTCTTGTATACTCTCGGTTACAATGCCCCTGAGCATCGAATTCTCCCTGCAAATGCAGATTTGAAGGACAGAGAAGCAATCAAGGTCGCCCTCAAAACGGTCACTGACGCGCTTCGCACATGGACGATTGACTTTCACGTGGCACAAAATGATGGTTCTGTTTTTGGATCTGGATCCCATGACAAAACAGGTCGTCACTGCCAAGCTACAGATCCAAATGGGGTATTAGATATCGCGCACGATGCAGGTTACTGGATGCGAGATTCCGCAGGCAATTACAACCAAGCTTTGACGCACATCTGCTGGGATGGCTGCATGTTCCCCAACGCAGTCATGGAAAAGCAGCAAACTTGGAACGATATCCTCGCCGCGATGATTGCAGTTCGTAATGCACAGGGGCATTGAGAAGACCTTCGCCAGTAGCTTTCCGCTATTTGTAACCTAATCTTTCTTTAAATGAATATCCACTTTGGTACCAGAGACCCAAAAAATAAGGTTTAAAGGTTAAGAAAATGTGCTGTGGACTGTGGACGGTCAGCTGTCGACGATTATCCGCAGGAACTAACACTCATTTTGAACCACTGTTATGCTTGCGGATAATCAATTATCTTTTACTTCTAACTTACTAGAACCATGAGTACTAAAAAACTAATTCGCGTAGGTCTCATCGGCACAGGGCTGATGGGGAGAATCCACACCAATGGCTACAAGCGATTGGCAGACTTTTTTCCTGAATACGAGTACCGACCTGTTCTACAAGCCTGCTGCTCGCGCAGAGAGGAAAATGCAAAGGCCTTTATGGAACGCTGGAACTATGCTTCTTACGAAACAGATTGGCGCAAGCTCCTCGCTCGTGAGGACATTGATGCCGTCGATATTTGTACTCCTAACGACATGCATGCCGAAATCGCCATTGCTGCGGCCAAGGCTGGCAAAATGATCCTTTGTGAAAAGCCCCTTGCCCGAACTGTTGCTGAGGCCAAGAGCATGCTAGAGGCAGTTGAAAAAGCTGGGGTAAAAAACACGGTGTGGTACAATTACCGACGTGTGCCTGCAGTTACCCTAGCCAAAAATATCGTTGCCTCTGGTAAGCTGGGCAAGATCTTCCATTACCGAGCCAACTTCCTTCAGGATTGGACCATCAATCCGGACTTGCCTCAAGGAGGAGATGGCACCTGGAGATTGGATGTAGAATCGGCGGGCTCCGGAGTTACTGGAGATTTGTTGGCGCACTGCATCGATACGGCCATGTGGATCAACGGAGGAATCAAGGATGTTTCCGCGATGACCGAGACCTTTGTGAAGGAGCGTGTGCATTCGGATACGGGCAAAAAGCAGGCGGTAGGAATTGATGACGCCTGTATTTTTCATTGCCACTTTGACAACGGTTCCTTGGGGCTTTTTGAAGCCACGCGCTATGCCCGCGGACACAAGGCGCTCTACACCCTCGAGATCAATGGGGAGCATGCCTCTATCCGTTGGGATCTACATGATTTGACCCGTT
>JBEDEY010000079.1:0-3839 GCA_041175425.1 Bacteroidota bacterium
AGACAGGAAGCTTTCGCATTGCCAACACATACATACTTGGCTGCACAAGCCTTGAATTGTTCTTCAGGAACCTTCATGACTGAGTCTACTTCCAAGACTTGCTGACAAAAACAGGCAGAAATTGATTGGGCCAGCTTGGGTTCCAATTCTACGGGACCCGTAGGTCGGGTACGAGGTAAAATAAAGACTAAAAAGATAAAAAAGATCCAAAGTCCAAGGACTCCCACATTAGCAAAGAGAGAAGCAAAGCGCTTCCAAATGCTGTGGAATATTTCCAAAAAGGATTTAAGGAGCGATTTATCTGGAATTGGCTGTGGTACCATTTGAGGATACAAGTCCTCCAGCGCTGGCACAAACACGGTTCGAATAAAAGCCATAGCCTCGTCTTGCGCAAGGTTTGGGACCACCATTCGAGACCCTTTCCAGGATTTGACCCAAGGGGAACAAGTGAGTTGCACTCCTTCCGCTACGCGCAGGGCCTGCATCAAGAGCATGTTACTTCCCTTGCCTGGATTCTCAAACTCCAATCCCACCTCAGCAAAGTTGTCCGTAGCATTGAATACCCGATGCTCCTTGCCCAAAGTTTGGGCGAGGCTGGTGATTTTTTGTACTATACCTGGTACGGTATCCGGAAACTCTCGTGCAATCATGGGGAAGTATGCCGCGGATAAGGCACTCGAAGCTAGTCTTTATTGTAAAAACAACCTAATGGAGCATCAATAACACCTAATGAAATTGGGGCTCATTATTCAGGTCGAACAGCTTTAATCATCCAATCTGCAAAGGATTTACGGGTACCCACCTGACTGTGTGGCTGAGTTTGAAACTGATAAATTCCAATTAGCTCCTCCTTCGGATCAATAAAAAAGATAGGACCCGTTGCTCCACTCCAAGAAATCGTCCCTTTTTGTTTGAGCGTTTTACTGGTCTCTTTTCGGACTACCTGATAACCAAAGGTAAAGCCTTCTGCCAATTGTTCCCCTTCATCAGTGTAATGCGCATTAATGTTTAATGGCACTTGATCGGTTTTCATCAAAGCAATCGTCTCAGGCTTGGCGATCTGTTTGCCTTGGTGTTTGCCATCATTCAAGATCATGACGCAGAAAATAAGGTAATCCTCTAGGGTAGAAATCAATCCACCAGAACCGCTGAAAAAGACTTTGGGGCCAGCAATCAACTTACTCGATACAGTCCCAGGATCTAGTACTCGTAGCCCTTCTTGTCCATCAGGAGCATAAAGAGTGGTCAGTCGCGCTGCATCTGTTTCTTCCAAGAAAAACTTAGTTGCAGTCATGCCAAGGGGGTTTAAGATTCGTTGCTGCACAAAATCTTGAAATGGCATCCCTGATACCACTTCTACAACTTTTGAGGCAACATTAATGGAAGGACCATATATCCAACCTTCCCCAGGCTCGTGACTCAGTGGCAGCTTTGCCAATTGATTCGAAAAATGAGTCAAATCATGTGCATTTACATCGGGGTAGGTACCCAAATACAAACCACCCAAGGTTCCTCCCCATTGGCTTACAAACCCCGCCTGATGTGTCAGCAAATGCCGAAGTAATATCGGATGTTTAGCTGCTTCAGTTTGCAAGATCGGAGTACCCAACAGGGTGTCTTGGTAAACTACAACCTTTGGATTGGCAAATGCAGGCAGGTACCTATCCAATCGATCGTTCATGTTAATTAGTCCATCTTCCTGCAACAAGAGCAGGGCTAAAGTAGCAATGGGTTTGGTCATGGAAGCCAATCGAAAAAGGGAATTGGTTTCCATGGGTTTATGGGAGGCCTTATCAGCTTCCCCAAAAGCCTTCATTCGTTGCACTTTTCCTTGATGGTAAATCAAGTAAGCAGCCCCTGCCATTTTTTGTTCTTGAATCTCCTTACGCACCTCCGCTTCAAAGGCATCTAGGGTGGCTGAATTTACCTTGGACTGCTTGGCTACCTGCTGCGCAACTAGAATGCTGGGCGAAAAGAATAGAAGGAGGAAAAAGAGTTGTTTTTTCATAACACAAAGAATAAGGTTATTTAAACTAGGAAAATGAAGGGCTCTTCAAAAAAACATCACCTCCATTAACAGGCAATCAGTTGGAAATTGGCACTTTTTGATGGTAAGCAAAATCTACATGGAAATCCACATTTACCCAAATTCGGTCTGGAGGAGCGGTCAATCCGAAAGTGCTCATCCAATTCTCTCCTTCTGAATAAACATTGATTTTTGACATGGCGAGTGGGCGGTAGCTTTCCGGCCCAGTAAGAAAATTTCGATCTAGATGCCGTCCAACAAGTGTAGTCAGCGGTAAATCCACCAAATTTCCTTTTTGAGAAACTGATTTTCCAGAAAAGGATAGCTTTCCTGTCGGAAATAGGATGCTGCCATCTACCTGAACTGAATCCTGAGCCGGAGTCAAGGTCAAGGACACTTCACCGTCTTGAACAGGAAAATCCAGTTGCGAGAGGGCATCATAAAGTGCTTGCTTCTTCGAAACTACCGTGCTGGGTGTACCGAGATGCTTTTCCAAAGGAATAAGTAGATGGGCTACAGCGAGCGATCCATTCGGATTATCTCCTAAGGTATATTGTGCTGTACTTGCTAGAAAAAGCATCACCACCCCTTTACCTTGTCGGATTCTTGGCTTTTGGTCTGGGGGTAGCATTTTCTGAACTTGCTGTTCAGGAAGTTCCCAAAGAAGTGTTAGGCCTGCAGTTTGATCCGCTGCTTTCATTTTCCAGCTTTCACCTGGACGAATTGTAGCACAGCCCCAGCTAATAGCTAAAAGAAAAACTAGGAAAGGGTAGATTTTGAAGGAATGCATAAAAGGCAAATTGGGGAAAGCAGGAGAAAAGAATGTTTAAACCCTTGTGGATTAGCTTCCGCTAGATTGAAGTTCCTTATCCAGTTCATGTATCAAGTCTCTAGCAGACACTCTAAGGTTACTTAATAGCGCACGGCAATTTCTTTCAATAAAAATTTCATTGGAAGCCCAGTAAAAATACTGTTCTAAATCCTCTTGATCTCCTAGGAGTGGTGGATCCCATGCAGGCTCCCCCATGGAGTAAGGCTTACCTTTATATTTGGTCTGATCAAACAAGAAAGCCAATTCCTTCCCTTGAAACACGTGGCCAATGGCTTCTTTAAATGGAACTGAATTCAAGTCTCGAGCTACTTGAATCTGATATAACTTTTCCTTTGCAGCGGAGTAAGCGTTGATTTTATCAACTAAATCATGGTTCCGTAATAGTTTAAATCCACCCGAGTTTTCCAATTGTTTGATGGTTCCTTCGGTCCCATAAAAATGTTCCCTAATCAACAAATAGCGGGAGATGTAATACAATTTACGTGTAGGCCAGGGTTTTGGCGTTTGGTAGAGAATCTGGTGAAGTGTATCAAAATACGCATCCTTTGAAATCTTAGATTGAATGCTAAAATCTATTTTCACGGTATCCTGACCCAAATCCTCGAGTAAGGACTGTAGATACATCCGTTCGGTTTTGCGCTCAACTTGGCTTTCTCGGTAGTTCTCGGCAAAAAATCCTAGGGTAACCGCCAAAAAGAGGAGGAAAAATTCAAGCGCATAGCCCAATAGATTTTTTTGGGAGGAAGAAGAATTCATTTTAATTCAAGATGAAAAGTAAACGTATTCGAAATAACTTGGTGTTACTTACCATTGCCTGGTAGTACTGCAAACTGATGTTATTTAAACATACAATAAAATGATAATTCAAACAATTATTATTTCCCTTGAGGCAACTTGCTAATTTAAAAAATTTTCCAAATTAGTGGGCAGCCTAGTTTCTTGGTTTTATCCCTAAGCCAACCAACATAAGGATATGTATCC
>JBEDEY010000080.1:0-3814 GCA_041175425.1 Bacteroidota bacterium
TTATTACAGCTTGGATTTGAGCAAGCAGGGTCGACCTAACTTGGAGGAACTCGAACTACTAGACTTGAGTCGCGTCAAATTGATGTGGATCAATTACCCACACATGCCTACTGGAGCACCTGGTTCAGAAAAGGTTTTGGCAGAGCTAATTGCCTTTGCGCAGCGGCATGCCATTTTACTCGTGCATGACAATCCCTACAGCCATATTTTAAACTCCGCTCCTAAAAGCTTGCTGGCAGTACCAGGTGGCAAGGAGGTGGGCTTGGAGCTCAACTCACTCAGTAAAACCTTCAATATTCCGGGCTGGCGCGTGGGCATGCTTTGCGGAAAATCGGAATGGGTGGAGGCTTCGCTAAAAGTCAAATCTAACATGGACTCAGGCATGTTTTTGGGACTTCAAAAAGGTGCAATTGCAGCCCTTTCACTCGAAAAAGGCTGGTTTGACCGACAAAATGAAATTTACGCTACCCGTCGAAAGCTAGTTTGGACTCTTGCTGATCATTTGGGATTGACCTATGACAGCGAAGCTGCAGGACTATTTGTTTGGTGCAAAATGCCAGAAGGAGCCTCCGCCGAGGAGTTGGTGGACCGGTTACTGTATGAAAAAAACATCTTTGTTACTCCAGGGAAAATTTTTGGATCTGAGGGAAATTCCTACGTCCGAATTTCTCTTTGCCTCCAAGAATTTAAAATTTTAGAAGCCATCAATCGCATCAAACCTACTTCCTAACATGAAAAAAATACACCTGATTGGATTGGGCCTCTTGGGAGGATCCTTTGCACTTGCTGCCAAACAAAAATTTCCCGAACTAGTACTCACGGGACAGGACACCAATCCGCAACACCTCCAAGATGCACTTGCATTGGGCATCATTTCGGAAGAGGCTTCCGGACCCGATGCCGATACAGATTTGGTGATTTTGGCTACCCCGGCCAACAGTCTAGGGGATTTACTTCTGAAAACGCTAGATCAAATCGGTCCCAACACCTTAGTCTTTGATTTGGGATCCACAAAAGCAAAGCTTTGCGCTGTCGTGGCCTCGCACCCCAAAAGATCCCAATACCTAGCGACCCACCCCATTGCAGGCACGGAGTATTCAGGCCCAAAAGCTGCTTCTTCAACTTTGCTAGATCGGAAAGTAATGATCTTGTGTGAGCTTGAAAAGACAGACCTGCACCTGAAGGAAAAAGCCTACCGCCTCTTTGATGCGCTGAACTTGAAACTTCGGTTTATGAATCCCGAGGAACACGATCGGCATTTGGCTTATGTGTCCCATCTATCGCACTTGACTTCTTTTATGTTGGGAAAAACCGTACTCCAAAAAATGGAGGACGAGAAGAATATTTTTGACATGGCTGGATCTGGGTTCTCTTCAACCGTTCGCCTTGCCAAGTCAAGTCCAGACATGTGGGCGCCTATTTTTATTGAAAACAAGGAGAATGTCTTGGCCTCTTTGGATGGATACATTGCGAATCTCAGCGCATTTCGTGAAAAAATCGCAGCCGGTGATGGTGAGGGTTTGAAAAAAGAAATGGAAGAAATCAACGCCATTCGTGGGATTTTAGATTTCGGAAAGTAGGGATCCTTCTTGATACAGGTTCAAATTAGGTTTACTTAGGCGGTTAGATTTCAAATCTTTTCTGATTATCCGGTTTTTCACCACTAACCAGAAAAAAAAGGTTTGAGGTTCAATTAGGTGAGCTGTGGACCGTTGACTGTGGTCTGTCAACGATTATCCGCAGTTTTAATAGGTGAGCTGAGCTACTGGCATTGTTGCGGATAATCATTAAATCTTTTCCTAACTTGATCAACCTATCCTATTTAAAGCCATGCTACGATCTCTTTTAGTATTATTCCTAGTGCTCGCTTCTTTTCAAGTGGAAGCGCAAGAGTTATGGACCGCAGTAACTCCCAGTACTGAGGCCACTGCACGTCATGAAAGTTCATTTGTTGCCTCTGGCGGCAAATTGTATGCAGTTGGAGGTCGGGGAGTTCGTCCGGTCGAGGAATATAATCCCCAAACGAATACTTGGTTGAAACTGGCAGATGCCCCGATGGAAATCCACCATTTTCAAGCAGTCTCTTTTCAAGATGAACTCTGGATTGTAGGTGCAATGACAGGCAAGTATCCGCATGAAACGCCCATTCCAAACATTTTAATTTTCAATCCCAAAACAAAAGTCTGGAGAGAGGGCCCAGCTTTGCCTAAAAACCGGGAAAGAGGTTCTGCAGGAGTTGTTGTTCATCAAAATAAAATCTACCTGGTGTGCGGCATACAGGATGGGCATTTCGATGGATTTGTGCGCTGGTTTGATGAACTGGACCCGAAGACAGGAACTTGGAAATCCCTACCGAGTGCACCAAGAGCCCGCGATCACGTCAGCGCAGCTCTTGTAGATGGCAAACTGTACCTCGCGGGTGGACGTACCTCCTATGCTAAGATTGGCAAGGTGCTCGAGCTAACCAACAAAGAAGTGGATGTTTATGATTTTAAGAAAGGAACCTGGACTACTTTGGAAACCGAGCTCCCTACGCAGCGTGCTGGAAATTCTAATTTGGGGATTGGCCCTTATTTGGTCATCATGAATGGAGAAAGTTCCGCTCAAGGAACAGCACATGCTGAAGTGGAAGTCCTCGATACGCGAACTACTACTTGGAGCAAGCTCCCCAATCTGCTACAGGGTCGCCACGGCACTGGTACTGCCTTCTTGAATGGAAAAATATGGGTTCATGCAGGTTCCGCCAACCGTGGAGGTGGACCGGAACTTTCCACGATGGAGGTGCTCGAATGGAAAAAATAAGCAGGCCTAAAGGGCAGCATACTCTTTTAGGTTCAATTTTTCTTTAATTTCCAATCGTAAAAACCAGTTTAAGTGAACCCAACCCCACCTGCATCGTCTAGCACTGAAGAAAAGCTCCCTCGGAATCTTGGACTTTGGGGGATTTGGATGTTGGTAGTCAATGGCTTGATTGGAGCTGGAATTTTTGGCTTACCCAGTGGTGCAGCGGCCTTGGCTGGAGAATACAGCGTACTCGTCTATGCCTTTTGCGCACTCCTAATCCTACCCATTATTTTGTGTTTCGCCGAACTGGGAAGTTATTTCCGAGGTACAGGTGGACCCATTCGGTACGGCACCTTGGCATTTGGCCCATTTATAGGGTTTCAAGGAGGTTGGCTGTATTACTTGGCTCGTTTGATTTCCTTCTCAGCCAACACGGTGTTGCTCACCGATTCCATCGCTTATTTTATTGAAGGGGCGGGTACAGGTACCGGAAGGATTATTTCTTTAGCGGTCATTTGCATTGGCTTGAGTGTGATTAATGTTCTTGGGTCGGTGGAATCAATCCGCTCCATGACCTTATTTACGGTGATTAAGTTTGCGGTGTTGATTCTCCTTCCGCTTGGAGGATTTATTCTTTTAGGTTCGGAGGTGATCCCGAGTTTTGATAGCCCCATTCCTCCTGCCCAGGATTTAGGAGCTGCTGCCTTGCTATTAATCTATGCATTTGTTGGTTTTGAAGGAGCGGTAGTTCCAGCGGGCGAAGCAAAGCGCCCAGAGCGGGATATGCCCTTGGGATTGCTCTTGGGATTGGCTGTAGTAGCCGTTTTGTACATGCTCATCCAATTGGTATCTCAGGCTGCTGTTCCTAACCTTGCTAACTCCAAAACTCCATTATTGGATGTTTCTGCTAGCCTTTTTGGACCTACTGGCGCTATTGTATTGATGATAGGAGTTGCAGCTTCAGTACTTGCCAACTTAGTCAGCTCCATGTTTTCCGCTACCCGAGTGACCTATGCCCTCTCCTTGGAAA
>JBEDEY010000081.1:0-7553 GCA_041175425.1 Bacteroidota bacterium
TAGTTGCAGTGGTACCCGCTACTTCAAATACGAGCGATTCGCCCCCACTAAATCCACCTTGACTTGGTTTGTGGTTTAAAGAAATTCCATACCTCGAAGCCTGAACTGGCGCACGATCAAGACCCGTCTTTGAAAAAGGATCTTCCAAGTTCAGAATGGCCGCATCCGTCTGGTCCATATTTTTGAATAAGGCCATCTTGGAATCAATGTAGCGCTCCATTTGGTAGCCGTAGCGATCCAAATGATCTGGAGTAATGTTGGTCAGAATCGCTATCTGTGGCTTCAAACTTACTAGGCCATCGATTTGGAAACTGGAAATCTCAATTACCCACCAAGAATGATCACCTTCGAGTAATTGTCCAGCCCAGCTCTTGCCTACATTTCCAGCAAGTCCTACATCCCATCCCGCTTCCTTCAGTAGGTGGTAAGTCAATAAGGTAGTGGTCGTTTTACCATTCGTTCCGGTGATAGCAATCACTTTCCCATTGCTGTAACGGCTCGCAAATTCGAGTTCGTCTACGACAGCAATGCCCTGTTGCATGGCCTGCTGTACCACCGCAACGGTACTTGGAATACCTGGACTTTTGATGATCAAGTCAGCAGCTAAAATGCGCGTCTCGTCGTGCTTGCCTTCTTCAAATTCAATTCCTGCGGTCTGAAGCTGCACTTTGCGTGCCTCCCCAATGTTGCCTCCATCGGAAACAAAAACAGCATAGCCTTCCCTCTTGGCGAGCATTGCTGCTCCCAACCCACTTTCTCCGGCTCCAAGGACGACTAACCGCTTCATGAAGATTACCTCAGTTTAAGGGTGGCTAATGTGACTACTGCAAGAAGAATCCCTACAATCCAAAAACGCGTAACGATCTTAGATTCGTGAATTCCTTTTTTCTGGTAATGGTGGTGAAGTGGGGACATCAGAAATACCCGCCGTCCTTCTCCATATTTTTTCTTCGTGTATTTGAAGTAGCCTACCTGAATCATCACACTCAAGTTTTCCACCAAGAATACCCCGCACATCACTGGAATAAGCCATTCTTTGCGAAGCGTCAAGGCCAATACAGCAATCACTCCACCAAGCATCAAGGAGCCCGTATCGCCCATGAAAACCTGGGCTGGATAGGAGTTGTACCACAGGAAGCCTACACAAGCACCAATGAAGGCTGCCGTAAAGATTACCAGCTCCCCGGAGTTGGGGATGTACATGATGTTGAGGTATTGGGAAAAAATGGCGTTGCCGCTCAAATAGGCAAAAATGGCAATCGTCAACCCGATGATAGCAGAGGTTCCTGCTGCCAGACCATCAATCCCATCGGTAATGTTGGCTCCATTGGATACGGCTGTAATGATGAAAATCGCTACAAAAATGTAAAGCACCGGAACCATGGCATCACCCATAAATCCAAGGACCTCTTCGTAGTTGAATTCGTTGTTTTTAAGGAACGGGATAGTCGTTTTCAATGCCTTGACATCCTGGAAAGCAGGAGTTTCGATCACGCCACTTTCCACCGATACAGGTGTAGAAAACTCCCGAATCACTACATCATCGTTGTAATAGAGTGTGGCACCTACAATGATGCCGATCCCGATTTGCCCTACGATTTTAAAGCGCCCTTTCAGGCCATCCTTGTTTTTGCGGAAGACCTTGATGTAATCATCCAAGAAACCGATCAATCCCAACCAAACGGTCGTGATCAACAAGAGCTGAATGTAGATGTTGTTCAGATTGGCAAATAGAAGTGTCGGGATCAAGATGGCTGCAATCATCATCAATCCACCCATGGTAGGAGTGCCTTTCTTTTGAGTTTGGCCTTCCAAGCCCAAGTCACGCACCGTCTCTCCAATTTGTCGGTTGCGAATCCAGTTGATGATGTGGTGGCCGAAAGTGATCGTGATGATGAGGGAAAACAATGCCGCCATCCCTGCACGGAAGGAAATGTAACGGAACACCCCAGTTCCCGGAATGTCCAACACACGATCTAAGTAGTCAAATAAAGGATAGAGCATGTCAGTTTCCGTTTAGTTGAGTTAAAATTTCCGTCACGACCTCGGCATCATCGAAATGATGCTTCACGCCTTTAATCTCTTGGTAATCTTCATGCCCTTTTCCAGCAATGAGTACGATATCTCCTTTTTGGCACAGCATAAGTGCCGTTTTGATGGCGTCTCTTCGGTCTTCAATAGTCAAGGTCTTTCGGAAATCCGTAGGCCCCACACCTGCTTGCATGTCTTTAAGAATATCGCCTGGCTCCTCAAATCGTGGATTATCAGAGGTAAAAATTGCCTTGCTGCTTTCTGAAACAGCTATTTTAGCCATCGTTGGCCGCTTGGTCTTGTCCCGATTGCCTCCACAGCCTACGACTGTGATAAGTTGCTCATTGCCCGTACGGATGGCATTGATGGTCTTGAGTACATTGTCCAATGCATCGGGGGTATGTGCATAATCCACAATCGCGGTGATGCCGCCGATAGAGATTCGGTCAAACCTCCCCTTCGCTCCTTTAATTGCCGACAATTCCCGGAGTACTTCATCTTCATCCTCGCCTAGCAAGACCGCCGTACCAAATACGCCCAATAAATTCGACGCATTGAATGCGCCAATCATGCGGAACCAAATCTGTTTTCCATTTACTTCCACCTCCAAGCCTTCAATGGTATTGGAAAGAATTTTCCCCTTGAAATCTGCAGAAGTCTTGAGTCCAAAAGTTTGAAGGGCGCCTCTGCAATTTTGAACCATCACCGATCCACGCTTATCGTCTCCATTGACCAATGCAAAAGCATCTTTCGGAAGCTCATCAAATAGCTTTTTCTTCGCTTTGATGTATTCCTCAAAGGTGCCATGATAGTCCAAGTGGTCGTGTGTGATATTGGTAAATACTGCTCCGGCCAACTTTAAACCTGCAATTCGTTCTTGTACTATCGCATGGGAGCTGGCTTCCATGAAGCAGTGCGTACATCCAGCATCGACCATTTTGCGAAGCAAGGCCTGTACACTTACCGCATCTGGAGTAGTATGGGTAGCAGGCAGGATGGTTTCATTGATTTTATTTTCAACAGTAGAAAGAAGCCCAGTGCTGTAGCCCATGCGAACAAACAGCTGGTGTAATAAGGTCACCGTGGTGGTCTTGCCATTGGTACCTGTGACAGCTACTACCTTTATTTTCTCGGATGGATTGCCATAAAAATTAGCTGCAATAATTCCCAGAGCCTTGGCGGAATCCACTACTTGGATGTAGGTGATGCCTGCTGCAAGCACTGCTGGAAGCTGTTCACAGATGATGGTTGTTGCCCCTTTTTCCAAAGCAAGCGGGATAAAATCATGACCATCCACCTGCGTGCCTTTAACGGCTACAAAGGCAACGTTTTCAATGACCTTGCGGCTATCAAAGACCACATCACTCACCCTTCTCTCCATGTCACCATAGGTAGCGGTCAGCGATACTTTGTACAATATGTCTTTGAGCACGTTCATTTATCCAAGTACAAGATCTATGGTGGTATCCGGGGTCAAGCGTGTTCCAGGACTGATGGATTGGGTCAGGACTTTGCCTTTCCCGTTAAAATTCACTTTCAGGCCTTTATTTTCTAGAATGTATAGTGCATCACGAAGAGACATGCCCGCAACATTGGGTACCACGGCACTTTCAGTTTCCACCAACTGCAGCTGAATCTGGCCCGTCGTGCCCGTAGAAGCGGCAATCCAATCCTCCTGCGCAGGGGATTTGAGTGGTAACTTGAGGTAATCAAAAATGCTCTGAAGTTCCTCTCCCATTCCTGCAGCCACATAAGGGAATTTTGCGCTAGCAGCTTTTGGTAAAATTTTGGATTGGTTGACCACATTCAATTCCAGATCCGTTGCGAAGATCTTATCTGCAATGGCCTTAAATACGGGTGCCGAAACATCACCCCCGTAGGTTGCTGCCCCTTTAGGACTGTCGATCACCACAATCATGCTGTACTTGGGACGGTCAGCAGGAAAGTAGCCTGCAAAACTGGTATAGTAGATTTCCTGGTAACTCCCGTTGATGATTTTTTGAGCCGTCCCCGTCTTACCTGCAACTTTGTAATTGGGGTTTTTAATATTTTTTGCGGTTCCATTCTCCACTACCCCTAGGAGAAGTTCTTGGAGCTGGGCGATTGTTTTGGGCGAAGCAATGGACTCCCGGATCACTTGCGGTTCGAAGGTCTGAATAACTTGAGCACCGTTGCTGACTGACTTCACAAAGAGTGGCTTGACCATTTTCCCTCCATTAGCTACTGCATTGTACAAGGCTAGGGTATGGATGGGATTCAACTTGGATTCGTAGCCAATTGAGATCCATGGGAGGGAGGTGCCGTACCAGGTTTTGGTGCCGGGTTTTTTAAAGAAAGGCTTCCCTTCCCCCATCAGCTGCAGATTCAAGGGCTGCGCCAAGCCTACCTTATCTAGGTATGCCAAAAATTTGGATGGGCTAGAACCAAAATGCATGTCTACCAATTTGGAAATGGCCACATTGGAAGATTTTTCAAATGCCTGACGGATGGTGATGGTGCCATAACCTCCATTTTTGGCATCGTACATCGGCTGTCTGTAGAAGTAATGCACGCCATTGCCCGTTTCAATCAAGTCGTTAGGGCTTACTTTATTTTCTTCGAGCAAAGCAAGCATCGAGACCAGCTTGAAGGTAGAACCTGGTTCAACACTGCCCATATCGCCCACTGCATAATTGTAGCTCTCTACATAGCCAGTTCCAGCAGCATTCTTTTGCAGATTGGAGATCGCCTTTACATGCCCTGTTGCCACTTCCATCACGATTACTGAACCAAACTCGCCCATGGTCACCTTAAGTTGGTCCCGCAAAGCGGTTTCGGCCACATCTTGAATGTTCACATCCAGGGTAGTTTGAATGTCGTATCCATCTAGGGGCTTGATGTCTTCTTCATCAAAAAGTGGCTTCCATACCCCACCAGATAGCCGTTGAAATAATGCTTTTCCACTTTGCCCTTTGAGCTGGGCATTGAAACTGTATTCAATTCCAGAACCGACACCATCTTGGTTTAAGGTTCCCAAAGTTCGACTTGCCAAAGAGGTGAACGGCTGGTAGCGTCGATCTATCTTTTCAAAAATCACTCCCCCATCGATTCGACCCTCTTTAAAAATTGGCCAAGTTCGCATGGTCTGCATCTCTTGGTAGTTGATCTGCTTCCGGTTGATCATCAAGTACTGCTTTTTGTTGGACCGGGCATCGTGGATCATGCGCTTGTAAGCAGTGGCGCTTTTGTCCTTGTAAAAGTTGGCCAGCTGCTCAGCTAAGGCATCCAAGCCAGATTTATAGATCTTCTCATCCACCACGGTCGGGTCGATAGCCACTTGGTAAAACGGTAGGCTTGTCGCCAACAAACTCCCATCGGAGGCATAGATGTTGCCACGCGTGGCAGGAACTTCTCGGTATTGAAAATTAACTTGAGCTGCCTTGGCCTTCCATTTCTCGCCCTCTACCAGCTGAACAACCGCCACCTTGTATGGAATGGCGCATGCCGCCAAAGCCACCAGGATGAAGATCACCCGAACTCGGATCACTATGGAGCGTTTGATGTTCACTTTTTAGGAAGTTCTAATTTTACTGGAGGTTGATTCAATTCATAAAGTTCAAAGGCAGCTACACGTTTGGATACTTCAGACTGCATGCTGCTTTTCATGTAGTCGGCCTCGAGTGTAGTCACATCCGCACGCATGTCTGCCACTTCTTGCTTGGCTTTGTCGATTTCTCGAATTTTATTTTCTGCACGGAGGTTGCTGTAGATGTAGATCAAGGCCAGTAGTGCCACAAAACCCACAGGGGGAACCAGCTGAACAGGTACACCCTCGCCCAGGATTTTTTTTACATCTAGCTTTTCTTCCATCCAGGAAAAAATCGTCTTCCCTGAGCGGCCCTTTGGACTGCTCCCTTCTTTCAGCTTGTTCTTGAAGGTGTTCTGACTCATTTTCCTACTTTTTTAGCAATTCTCAATTTGGCACTTCTGGCTCTAGAATTCTGGGCTAGCTCTTCCTCGGAAGCAGTAATTGCTCCTCGGCTAACGGGCTCAAGTGGACGAAGGAGATTTCCATAGAAATCCTTTTCCACCTCTCCTTGAAACTTCCCCTTGGTCATTAAACTTTTGACCAAGCGATCCTCTAAGCTGTGGTAGCTCATCACCACCAGACGACCTTCAGGCTTCAGGAGCTCCACTGCACTCAGCAGCAGCTCTTCCAAAGCCCCCATTTCGTCGTTTACTTCTATTCGCAAGGCTTGAAATACCTGCGCGTAATATTTAAATTCTTTCCCACGAGGTGCAAACCGCTTTAAAAATGCTGTAAACCCTTCCGTAGTCGTAAAGGGCTTCACCGAACGCTCTGCCACAATAGCTTGAGCAAGGGTCTTGGCATTCTTGATTTCCCCGTACATCCCTAGGATCTTATGTAGCCTTCCCTCATCCGCAGTTGCAAGCAACTCTTTGGCACTGAGTTCCGCCGACTGATTCATCCGCATGTCCAGATCTCCCTGAAAACGAGTTGAAAACCCTCTTTCTGGAGCGTCTATTTGATGGGATGAAATGCCTAGGTCTGCTAGTATTCCATCTACTTGTTTGATTCCATGCAAGCGCAGGTATCGTTTGATATCCCTGAAGTTGGCCTGCACGAAGGTGAAGCGAGGATCTTGAGGGGCATTGGCCAAAGCATCACTGTCTTGATCAAAACCGAATAGCTGTCCTCCTTCCAAACGAGCCAAAATAGCCTTAGCGTGACCACCTCCACCAAAGGTCACATCGACATAGACTCCATTGGGGAGAATAGCCAAGCCTTCAATGCAAGGGTCAAGCATCACTGGGATATGGTAGGCCGGAGTTGACATCGCGCTTAGGAGAGGTACTTTTCCATAAGGCTAGACAAGTCTGCCGTATCCACAATAATGTTCTTTAGGTACTGTTCAGGATTCCAGAGTTCAATTCGAGTTCCCATGCCAACGACCACCACATCCTTCTCCAGGCTGGCATAGGTTTGGTACAGCTTCGGAATCAACAATCTCCCTGCATTGTCCAGCTCCACCTCGACGATGGAATTGAAAAAAGAGCGTTGCAACATGCGCTGTTCTGCATTGTTGATGTTCAGGGATTTGATTTGACTCTCCAGCTTTTTGTATTCTACCATAGGATAAAGAGCCAAACATTTGTCTTCAGCCATGCGGAGCATAAGCGTCATGCCATTGGCCTGAGGAATTGCCGCCTTAATCTTGGCGGGCAATGCCAAACGACCCTTGGGATCTAGCTTGCTATCGTATTGACTGTTGAACATGATTGAGTGACTTCTTTTTGGCAAAATTTGAAGTAAGCAAAAGTAAGCAAAGAAGTCTTAAAATTTACCACTTTCCCCCACTTTTTCCCACTTTGTTTCAAAACTAGCCAAAAGTTTACGTGCAGACAATAGTTTTTAGTAAAAAATGCAAGAAATTTTTAGGGATATTTTTGGGTCCCTGTTGAAAAAATGGTTTCACGAAATATTTCTTTTTACTTGAAATTCAGATAGTTAAGCAAAAAAT
>JBEDEY010000082.1:0-4778 GCA_041175425.1 Bacteroidota bacterium
GTGGCTGAAGAAATGCGGAAGAGAAGAAAGACTAAGTAAATCAATGTACCAAGACCTTTGAGAAGCAAGATTCTAGAAGCAAGAGCCGAGACAAATGCTGCTTCCAAGCATGATTACATTAACAGCAAAACTGAGTCTAATCTCTTTTGTCTTAATTCTCTATTCCAGAAAAATAGCCGAGGGCAAAAAAAATCCTGCTCACTAGGCAGGATTTTCGTTTTGGTAGGAATAAGTCTAATCTCTTGTTTCTTGTATCTTGCTTCTAAAAGTAATCACTATTTGATACTTGATACCAGCTACTTGCTACTTTTTTAAACCCTCACCTTCGTCGTTCCTCCACCCTTCAAGGTAATCTCCACAGGAGCATTGGTTTTCCAGTGTCCTCCCGTAAAGTCAGGAATATCAATGGAATTGGAACGGTTGGCCACAGACCACTCACTCATCGGAGTGATGCAACTCCACAAAGCAGCATCGTATACATCCTGATCTAGAGGAAGCCCATTGCGCAAACAATCGATCAGCCTCCAGTCCATCATGAAATCCATACCTCCATGGCCTCCAATCTGCTTGGCGAGTTCACCAACCTTTTGGACAATCTCCGGAGTGTATTTTTCTTTGAGCGCCTTCATCTCCTCTTCCTTCATCCAGCTATGGCCTTTAGCCACTTTTTGCTCAGGGTACTTTTGTGCATATCCCTCCGTGCCACTCACTACGTGTAGCCTTGAATAAGGTCTTGGGGAGGTTACATCGTGTTGAATTACGATGCTTTTCCCAAGCTTCGTTTTCACGACCGTAGTATTCATGTTGCCCCGATAGGTCTTTGCCGCATAGCCATTCCAGAAGGAATCCTGCGCTGCCAGTTCCTGGGCTTTTTTCTGCATCTGAAAATCATTGGAAGACAAAGAGGTCAAGTAATCCATCTGATCTCCGCGGTTGATATTCAGAAGTTGACAGATCGGACCCAAACCATGTGTAGGGTACAAATTACCATTTCGGAAGTTTTCCTCTAGCCTCCACATGCCCTGATAGCCCTTGTCCTTGTCAAAGTTGAGCCATAGCAAATCGTGGATGTAAGCTCCTTCAACGTGCACTACCTCTCCAAAGAAGCCCTCACGAGCCATCTTCAAGGTCATCAACTCAAAGAAATCGTAGCAGCAATTCTCCAACTGCATGCAATGCTTTTTGGTGCGCTCAGAAGTTTCTACCAGCTGCCAGCACTCCTCTAGAGTACGCGCTGCAGGCACTTCCACTGCTGCATGCTTGCCTGATTCCATGGCAAATACCGCCATTGGCGTATGCCACTCCCAAGGAGTTGCGATGTAAATCAAGTCCAAATCGGGGCGCTCACACATTTTCTTCCAAGCATAAGGCGTACCCGAATACCCTTCCGGACGGTGGATAGTCCCTTCCAATGATTTTTTAGCTTCTTCCACTCGCTCTGGAAGCAAGTCACATAGTGCCTTGATTTCTACTCCTTCTATTTTGCTTAGGCGATCTACCGCTCCAGGTCCACGCATACCCAAACCCACTATTCCTACCCGTACCACATTCAATTTGGGTGCAGCAAAGCCAGACATATTGAAGGACTGCATTCGGGAGTTTCCGTAAGCTGCCTCCAAAGGCAAAACTTTCATGGAGTCTGCCAAGGTGCTACCTGCACCAAATAATCCTAGGCCTGCGAGCCCTGTGGTCTTTAAAAATTCTCTTCTTCGATTCATGGAGTTGTGCTTTTTTGGGTTTTGCATCCCCTAGTTACTAAAAAATCAAAAAAAGTCCCTACCGCCAATCCAAAACCAATCAAAAAAATGACTTGAGTCCCTGAATTGGCAGAGAAAGAATAAGCTAATCCTAATTTTTTGAAAGGGGACTGGTTTTGATATTTTCCAAATTGATTTCTGAAAGCTTCACCAAAGCCCCAGTCTCATACAAGACCTGCATGGAATCCAATGGGGTTTCCTTACGTGCTGCCTTTAGATTGTTGTAGTCTTGAAATCGGATGCCACCCACTTCTCGGGTCGCTCGCACGTCTCGCATGCGTACTCCTCCCCCATCAGTATGGTAACTGTAGGCCATGTAATCCATTTTCGAATCGTCCACCCCAAACCAGTACAAGAACTCGTCTTCAAAGTGCTCTCCTCCTCCCTCTGCTTGAAAAGTCACCTTAATCAAATTGTATTTTTTACCCTTAACATCCGTTTGGCCGAGGTAGGTTTTGATGGCCGCTGCATCATTCAATCCATAAGGCAAGAAAGCAAAATAGGCCACCGAATTGACCGATCGAGAAAATGCGCCAATCCGCTCCTCGGTCAGGGTATCAATCAACACCCCATTTACCTTTCGTGTAAATCCCTCATTATTCAAAACATCCACCACCTGTCCCGTAGAGTCGGTAAACTCCCTACTGTATTCAAAAGCGGTGGGTGACTTGAAAATGGAATAATGTGTTCCTCTGAAATCAAAAGTGATAGCCGAAGTTTCATAAAGGGCTCCCCCATAGGCATCGATAGCTGCATCGACGATCTTCTCTGCCTCTGTTCTGGAATCGCAGGAAATTCCAAAAAAAGTAAAGGACAGTAACACGAAACTGAATGCTAAAATTTTCATAGTCTGAATAGTTACAAGATGAATAGTGCCTCTTTAAATAAAATCCAATTGCTAGAAATTAATACTGCAACTCATAGTTGGAATAGCGGTACTCCGCACGAAGAAACAAACGCTTCCCCGCCTCATCTACACGCCAACTTTCGCGGGTGCCATGAAATATCATTTTCTCCACCTGCTCGCTGGACAAATCATAAATTCTACTCCGGTGATCTTTGAGCTGCACTTCATTGCCCAGCATCTCAAAGCTTTTGGGATCAAAATAATACCACCAGGTATCTGCATCTGGACCATAATCCACACGGATGGACGCCACTTCCTTTCCCGTATCTAATTTCTTATTACCCTCAATTGTTAGTTTCCCTCCTTTATCGAGCAACTTCCATGGCTGTGCCACGGTGTAAAATGCGGCATCAAAATCCTTCTTTTTTGCTGCTAAAAAATCAGGGTTCAAGACTTCATTCTCCCCCATTTGATACCGGAAGGTGGCTCCATCCCAACTCATCCAATGCGCTATACTATCCTTGGTCCAGCTGATTTTCCCTTCAAACCGTGGGACAAATCGGAACTCATGCCACTGATCCAATTCGGATTCGATATTCCCCGCTGAATCCAACATCCGCGTCCACTTACGAAATTTAACCCCTTTCAAGTTCTCCCAACCTTCCCTACCTCCATGCGCTGCGATGGACTTATCCAAAAGATCCATCGCCTGTTGCTCAGGGCTTGGGGTACAGGACCATCCAAAAAGTACCAAAATGAAAAATAAAGCTACGTTTTTCATAAATCTAAGGTAGTAGTTCTTTGCTTCCGAAAATAGTCCAAGTACAGACCTAAAAGAACCAATCCATATTCCAGCATCAAAAATAGCGCTCGCTCCTGAACAGGATTTTGGCTGTAGGCCTGATAGGAAAAAATCGCACCAAACGACCAAAGTAAAAAGGTCCATTGCCTCGTCAATACCGACAAACCCAAACAGGGCAACAGGTACCAAGGATGGACTACCGGCTGCAGGATAAAGTACAACAAATACAACTGCACCCAAAGGCCAATCATCCCTTCAAAGGTAGCCTTAGACCGCTTCCAAAACATCCAAATCACCCCTGCAATAGTCATTGCTGTGCCAAATTTAGTCAGGATACCAATCGTATTGTAACCCACCAACCACTTACCCACTTCCCGAAGCAGGTAGTACACCGAAGCATTAAACTCAAACTTACCCTGATACAGCTGTAAGCTTTGAAAGAAATTCTGCCATGCACCATCAAGTGCTAGAGGTAAAAAGCAAAGTAGTCCCATCCCAATTACCATGCCCCAAAAACCAACAGATTTCCGAGTCTGCTTCCAAAACAAGAATGCCGGTGCAAAAAGCAAAGGAAGCAATTTCATGCCAATGGCCAGCCCCCAGAACATTCCTGAGAAACCCAGTTTGTGTCTAGAAATGGCAGCGAGAGTTGCTATTAGAAAAAATAGAACCAGCCCTTCAAAGTGAAGATTTCCTACCACCTCCAAGATAACGAGCGGATTAAACCAGTAGAAAATGACCTGCTTTTGGGGAACGCCAAACCTAGCCAAAAGCCAGCAAAGCAGCGAAAACACACCAACTTCACCAAGCAACAGTAATAACCGAAGTGCCAAATATCCTTTTTCAAGTTGGCCCTGAGCAAACTGTGCCGCTCCCCAAAAAAGCACTTGATTCAGGGGAGGATAAACGGAATAATAATGCGGCGAATTTAACTCCTCGAAAAGTTGGGTACGGTACTCTGCTTCCCCCGCCCCTTGCTGCTCTTGTACCTGCGCTGGGGTCATCTGGTAAGGATTCTGACCTTGACGCAAAAGCTCCCCATCCCACAAAAACCGGACGCCGTCCTCAGACCATTGCGGAGCAAAAAAGAAAAGGGAACCTCGAAAGAATAGCCCAACTCCCAATAGCCACCAGAAACTATCCTTTCTCCAATCCAGGAAATAACTCCCGAGCATTGCTCCAAAAGCCACTGCAAAAAGGACAAAAGTCAGGGGAAAATTTTCTCTTGGCACTTGCGCCAACAAAACCAGCGCAGTTCCTAGTAGAAGTAACGAAGCAACTTTTAATACCGATTTAAAACGAGTGCTCAAAGTCCCAATTCCTTGCGAAGGGATTCATACACCTTCTCATTTTGCTTCCA
This sequence comes from Bacteroidota bacterium, assembly GCA_041175425.1. Taxonomy (GTDB): domain Bacteria; phylum Bacteroidota; class Bacteroidia; order Cytophagales; family Cyclobacteriaceae; genus Algoriphagus. Next base: position 4,767 of record JBEDEY010000082.1, read on the forward strand.
ATACGGCAACTG
>JBEDEY010000083.1:0-5162 GCA_041175425.1 Bacteroidota bacterium
TAGCCTTTTTGTTCGCCAATCCAATCGCAGACTGCGTCTACTTCTGGGGTATCTAGGAAGGCACATTGGATACGAGTCATTTCAGATCCGACAGAAAGGAGCATGTCCCCCATTCCGATCAGTTGATCTGCCCCGCCTGCATCCAAAATGGTGCGCGAGTCAATTTTGGAGGTCACTCGGAAAGATAGTCGGGCGGGGAAGTTCGCCTTGATCACGCCTGTAATCACATTCACCGAAGGACGCTGCGTAGCGACCACCAAGTGGATGCCAATGGCTCGGGCAAGCTGTGCCAAGCGTGCAATAGGCGCTTCGATCTCTTTGCCGGCTGTCATCATCAAATCCGCCAACTCGTCAATCACCAGCACGATGTAGGGCATAAAATAATGTCCTTTTTCGGGGTTCAGTTTCCGAGCCACAAACTTGGCATTGTATTCCTTCAAATTCCGTACCCCCGCTTCCTTGAGTAAAGTATAGCGGTTGTCCATCTCCATGCACAAGGAATTGAGCGTATGGATTACTTTCTTGGTGTCCGTAATGATTGCTTCCTCAGCTCCAGGAAGCTTGGCCAAGAAATGCCGTTCAATCTTGTTGAACAAGGTCAATTCCACCTTCTTGGGATCTACTAAGACAAACTTCAGTTGAGAGGGGTGCTTTTTGTAAATCAAGGAGGCCAAAATCATGTTGAGGCCTACTGACTTTCCTTGTCCGGTAGCTCCTGCCATCAGCAAGTGAGGCATTTTGGCTAGATCGGCTACAAAAACTTCGTTGGAGATGGTTTTTCCCAAGGCAATGGGAAGGTCCTTGTCGGACTTCATGAATTTTTCAGTTCCCAGCACTGCGCGAGCCGGCACCAACTCTCGATTCTTGTTGGGCACCTCGATACCAATAGTTCCTTTGCCAGGGATAGGAGCGATGATACGGATTCCTAAAGCTGCCAAACTCAAGGCAATGTCATCTTCCAGGTTTTTGATCTTGGAGATTTTCACCCCAGGATTCGGGATAATCTCATACAAGGTCACAGTGGGTCCAATAGTCGCCTGGATTCCTTGGATACCAATCTGGAAGTTCTCCAAGGTGGTTACGATCTTGTCTTTGTTTTCCTCGAGTTCCTGACGAGAAACCGTGACTTTCTTGACATCGTATTCGTTGAGCAGGTCTATCGTCGGATATTTATAGCGTGGTAGGTCTAGCGTAGGATCGTAGGGATCCAAATTTTCTACCTCGTCCACAGTTTTTTCTTCCTCTGGCCCTTTTTTTACGGTGAAATTACCTTCTTTGAGAACAACTGAACCCTCTTTTTCGCCTTCAAGCAAATTCACTTGGGGTACATCAAAAAGATCTTCCTCAAGTTCATCGGGTAATTGCAAAGGTGGAGCTGAAATTGGTGCTGGGGCTTCTTCAGCCAGACTAAAGTCCACTTTATCCCCTGCCATGGGCAATTCTGGATCGTCGGACTTAATCTCCCAGGCACTACCATCGTCCTCAATCTCTTCTTCCTCTTCTCCACCAAAAAACGGGGAAGGAATGCTCGAGTTGGAATTGTCTTCCAGTTCTAATTCATCTGCAGGCTTGGCCTTGGGTGGAAACCAATTCAATTGCTGTATCCCATAGAACAACACGATGAAAATGAATAGCGCACCGAAAATCAGCAACCAGGTTCCCATTCCTAAAAAGTCATAGGAAAGCTTCGCGAGTTCGTAGCCCAATCCCCCGGAAGCAAAGCTCCAATAGGAATATCCCTCGATTAAAATTCCTGCATAGCCAGTAACCAAACCAATCCATGCTGCAAAAAACAAGGCGAATACCGCATAGCGGGTGAGTGAATAGAGCGAAACCTGAAAGGTCCAGCGAAAGCCAATAAGAAATAAGAAAGGGGGAAAAAGGAAGGCTGCTACCCCGAACCAACGGAAAATCATCCAATGGGCCGCTTGCGAACCTAGGTATCCCAACCAATTTTTAGATTCTTTGGCTGCATCTCGGATCGATTGGTCCGCATTATTCATAACCAAACTCTGATCCTGTGGCCCGTTCATCAGGTAGGAGGCAAAAGCAACTCCCAGAAAAATGCTAATCGAAATCAAAATGATTCCGAAGGTGATTCCCACCTGTTTGGTTTCTAGTTTACCAAACGAGAAAGCAGGCTTTTTAGGTTCCGGACTCGCCTTGGGCGCGTTTTCAGCTTTCTTTCGAAACGTATTGGTCTTGGGTGATTCGGATGCCATTTGAAAATAAAATACGGAGGTTAATGTTAGCCAAAAGTGTTAAGAATGCCAACTTACTTTGCAAAATATAGCTGTAGTCCCTTCTTGATTTCTTTGATCAAGTTGGGTCCCTCATAAATCATGCCCGAGTACACTTGAACTAGGCTTGCGCCTGCTTCCAGCTTCTCGATGGCATCTTTTGCGGAGAAAATTCCTCCCACCCCGACGATTGGGAAGGCTCCTCCGGACTGCTGGTGGAGGTAACGGATCACTTCTGTACTTCTTTTTTCCAAGGCCTTTCCACTCACTCCACCCGCACCGATGTGTTCGAGGCTTGTGGAGTTCGTACTCAAATTGGTACGATCCAGCGTGGTATTGGTAGCGATGACCCCTTCAATTTGGGTTTCTCGGACGATCTCAATGATGTCGTCCAGCTGTCCATTGCTCAGGTCTGGGGCGATCTTGAGTAGAATGGGCTTGGGGTTCGGGTGCTGCGCATTGGCTTCTTTGACCCCAAGCAGTAGTTTTTTCAAGGGTTCCTTTTCCTGCAGGTCGCGTAGGTTGGGTGTATTGGGGGAACTTACATTTACCACAAAATAATCAACGTAGGGATGCAACGCTTCTAGGCAATACAAGTAGTCGGAAAGTGCCTCCTCGTTTGGAGTCACCTTGTTTTTGCCAATGTTCCCCCCCACAATGACGGAAGACTTTCTTTTTTTGAGTCGGTCGATAGCTCCCAGCACACCTCCATTGTTGAATCCCATGCGGTTGATCAAGGCCTCATCTTCAGGCAAGCGAAAAAGTCGGGGCAAGGGATTACCTTCTTGGGGCTTTGGAGTGAGTGTTCCGATTTCGATAAATCCAAAACCCAGCATGGCCATCTCATCGATCAAGCGTGCATCCTTGTCAAAACCTGCAGCCAGACCCACTGGATTGGAGAATTTCAAACCAAAGACTTTCCGTTGCAAACGCGGATCCTCCAATTTGAATAGCGAAGAAACAACCGGCTTCAGCAAGGGAAAATTAAAAGTCCATTTGATCATCCCAAAGGTAAAGTGATGGGCAGTTTCGGGCTGCAGGAGAAAAAGGAGGGGTTTGAGAATCTTCTTGTACACCGTTGAAAACATAGAGACTAAACAGAGCAAAATCGCTTTTTGTAAGCGGATGAAACAAAAATAAAAAAAGAAACCGGCTTTTAGACCGGTTTCCCTTGCTTATGATTTGATGCTGTAATTTGGTGCTTCACTCGTCACACTCACATCGTGTGGGTGGGACTCCTTGGCTCCAGCCGTCGTGATTTTGACAAACTTGCCATTGGTCTGAAGGTCTTCAATGGTCTTGGTGCCACAGTAGCCCATGCCTGCTTGCAAGCCCCCTACCAACTGGTACAGCACTTCTGAAACCAGCCCTTTGAAAGGCACGCGACCTACAATTCCTTCAGGAACTAATTTTTTGATGTTGTCTTCGGCATCTTGGAAATAGCGATCCTTGGAACCAGATTCCATGGCCTCCAAAGAACCCATGCCGCGGTAACTTTTGAATTTTCTGCCTTCAAAAATGATCATCTCACCTGGTGCTTCTTCCGTACCTGCGAGTAGGGAACCAATCATGATGGAACTACCTCCTGCGGCAATGGCTTTGACCAAATCCCCAGAATAGCGAACACCTCCATCTGCAATCACAGGTACGCCAGTTCCTTTTAGCGCCTCGGAACACTCAAAAACAGCAGAAAGCTGCGGCACCCCTACCCCTGCAATGATACGAGTCGTACAGATAGATCCAGGACCCACACCCACTTTCACCGCATCGGCACCTGCCTCAGCAAGAGCCAAGGCTGCTTCTGGAGTGGCGATATTGCCGACAATCACTTCTAGATCAGGAAAAGTAGCTTTGATTTTTTTGCAGGTATCAATTACCCCTTTGGAGTGTCCGTGTGCGGTATCGATGGAAACTACATCTACACCTGCATTTTTTAGGGCCTCGACGCGCTCTACAATATCCGCAGTAACACCTACTGCAGCGCCCACGCGAAGTCTTCCAAACTCATCTTTACAGGCATTGGGCTTGTCTTTACGCTTTAGGATATCCTTGTAGGTGATCAAACCCGTCAATTTACCTTCTTCGTCAACAATTGGGAGCTTTTCAATTTTATATTCTTGAAGGATCTCTTCAGCCTGCTCGAGTGAGATGCCGGACTTGGCAGTTACCAAATTTTCTCGAGTCATGATGTCACGGATCAAGCGATTGGCATCCTTTATAAACCGTAGGTCTCGGTTGGTGATAATTCCCTTGAGCACCTTATGCTCATCTACTACAGGAATGCCCCCAATATGAAATTCGCGCATGATGGCTTCTGCATCGCGCACTTTAGAGTTGATGTCAAGCGTGATGGGATCGAGAATCATTCCCGCCTGGGAACGCTTCACTTTGCGCACCTGAGCCGCTTGCTTCTCGATCGACATGTTTTTGTGAATAAATCCCAAACCGCCCTCTAAGGCAATGGCAATCGCCAATTCCGCCTCTGTTACCGTATCCATGGCAGCAGAAACTAAGGGGATATTTAGTCGGATTTTTTTAGTGAGCCAGGTGGCTGTGGAGGTCTCGCGTGGGAGGACTTCAGAATATCCTGGAACAAGAAGCACGTCGTCGTAGGTGAGTGCTTCGTATAGAAACTTCGATGAGTTTTTATTCATGGCAAATATCGGTGGTAGGGAACCCTATTTGCCCGTCAAAGTTACAAGGAATTTGTGTTGGATTACTAGAATGTGAAAAATATTATTGTGGCATGTACGAAGTACAATGTACCAAGTACGAGATACGATGGAAATACACTAGAAATAGACCGAGCAAGCTCGGTGAAATAAGGAATTCAGATACAATAACCACCTATTTCACGGAGCGTAGCGAAGTCTATTTCTATAGTATCTCCACCGTATTTCTACCTAACTATTTCACGGAGCG
>JBEDEY010000084.1:0-2967 GCA_041175425.1 Bacteroidota bacterium
TGTCTATTCTCCGCAAATGCAATAGATTGATCACCAGGCTTAATTCAACACATCTTACCTAGTGGGGATAAACCCTGCTTTTTGTTTACTGCTTTTTGTACACCACTTTTCCGCCTACCACGGTCAACTGTACCTTGGCTTGCAGGATTTCATCTTCGGGAATTTCCATGATATTTTTATCATATACCGTGAAGTCAGCGGCTTTGCCTACCTCGATAGAACCCTTGAACTTCTCTTCAAACTCAGCAAATGCACCATCCAAAGTGTAAGACTTAAGCGCCTGGTCACGGGTCATTTTTTGATCTCCTTCGTAGCCTCCTTCTGGCAGTCCCTGAAGGGTCTTGCGGGTCACGGAAGCATAAAACGATGGGAGCGGATCTACGGGTTCTACGGGAGCATCCGTACCATTGGCAATGCGTGCACCAGTCTTAAACAGACTCTGCCACACATAAGCCCCATCGATGATGCGCTTCTCGCCTAGCCTATCGATGGCCCAAGGGCGGTCCGAACTCAAGTGAATTGCCTGCATGGCGGCAATCACGCCCAACTTCCCAAAGCGAGGGATATCGTCAGCATGCAGGTGCTGCGCATGCTCGATGCGGAAACGGTGGTCGGTAGCTTTTGGATTTTTTGCCAACGCGGCTTCAAATCGATCCAAAATCTCCTGATTGGCACGATCGCCAATGGCATGAGCACAAACCTGGAATCCAAGTGGCAGCGCTCGCTCTGAAACCTCAGTCACCACTGACATGGGCAAGGTTTCGTGGCCACGATGGCCAGGCTTGTCCGAGTAATCTTCCAACAACCAAGCTCCCCAAGGACCCAATGCCCCATCGCAATTGAGTTTGATGGAACGAACGGTCACCCAATGATTGGGATCAATCATTGGGCCTTTTTTATACCAAGCTTCCAACAAGTCGGGCTGCCTGCCGGTAAGCATGATGTACATGCGGGCGGTGAGCTTGCCTTCTTTTTGAAACTTCTGAACCAAGTCGATGACCTCCTGGCCTGATCCTGCATCGTGAAAGGAAGTGATGCCCTTTTCGGCAAGTTCTTGCAAGGCTAAGGTCAAGGCCTCTTCGTCTTTTTCTGGGGTAGTTTCAGGAATTAACTTGCTGACCAAAGTGGAAGCACGCTCCACCAATACCCCCGTAGGATTGCCGAGCTCATCTCTCAATACCTCTCCACCCTCCACTTCTTGAGTGGGTGTTTCGCTGCGCAAAGGGGTAATGCCTGCAAGATCCATGGCCTTCTGATTTACAAAGGAGGCATGTCCAGAGGCATGGGCAAGGTAAACGGGATTATTGGGGCTTGCGGCACTGAGTGCATCGTGCGTTTGAAAGCCTTTCACCGTCTTTTCCGGCATTTTAATCCACTTGTCCTGATGCCATCCCCTGCCTGTGATCCAGTCCCCTGGCTTGGCGGTGGCAGCTGCTTCCCCTACTTTTTGGATCAATTCCTCATAGGTCTTCACCCCCATCAAGTCGATTTCAAGTTTGTTGTAGCCAATCCCCATCAAGTGGGCATGAGACTCAATGATTCCTGGCGTCATGGTTTTGCCTTGAAGGTCAATCACCTCGGTATTTCCACCAATATATGCCTGAATCTCTGCTGTGGTGCCGACCGCGAGGATCAATCCGTCTTTGACGGCCACTGCCTCCACCTTGGGATTGGATTCGTCCACGGTGTAGACAATTCCATTGATAAAGACTTGATCAGCAGGTGCTGGCCCAGATTGGCAGCTCCACAGAAGTAGAAGGGTGAGGCCTGCAAAAAGAATATTTTTCATGTAGCGTAGATTTGAATTTCTAAACTAGCTTTTTTGGTTTAGATTGGCAAACCGCTGACAGAATTGATGAAAAATGCGACAAGGATCCCTAAAAATACCGAGGGCTTAGTTTACCAAGATTTTTCGAACCAGCATCCGCTGATCGGCAGACACAAGCTGTAAGAAATAAAGCCCTGGAGCAAGGGTGCCTGCATCGATCCGAACGGCTTGCCTCGCAGGAACCACTACATCTTGAAGAATCACTTGACCCAAACTAGAGACCAAGCGCGCCGTAGCGGAAAGGCTAGAAACTACCTGGAAGGACCCGGAAGTTGGATTAGGAAAGCTGCTCACTAAAAATTCCGCATCAGCATCTCCTTCTGAAGGTATTGCGCTGAGGTAAATCAGCCCACCTCCACGGGTACCGAGAATCAAATCCTCTTCCTCACCCAAAGTAGACTTCACCGAAGCGAGCCAGGTGGAACGACCCAGGCGTAGGGGAACATCTTGGTTTTGGATGCGAATGAGCACCTCCTCCCGAACGGCAGTATTCAGAAAGTCTGTTGTTCGGAAGATTCGACCACTTTGATCTACTGAATACAGGTTTGGACGCTCCCCTTGGCTGATGGCGATACTTAAGTTGCGGTTGGCAGGGTTGTCTTGAAATCCAAGAAAGTTAGCAGCCTTTCGAACTGCCTTTTTTGCGGCAAGGTCCACTTCGTAGCGAGTTAGCGTTCCAGTGGAGGAAGCGACAAGCAGCTCGTCCTTGCCTTGGTAACTAAAAAACAAGAGCTGATCGCCCAACTGCAAGCTTAACCCTGACAAAAAGAAATCCACCCAAGAAGTTCCTTCCTTTCGCAGCAAAATAGGCATTGGGATTCCTGTGCTGCTCCTACGGGTACCGGTGGCAAAAACAACGACTTCCTTGCTGCTGGATGAAAATTCAAGCAGGGAAAGATCCAGGAGTTCCAATGCAGCTAATCCCAAATAATCCGAGTCCAGAAGCTCAAATTGGCTCCCTGAGTAGCGGAAACGAAAGGCCTGACCGACAATTTTCTCCCCTTTTTTCGCATTAGCGGTCAGCAGCAACTCTCCCGAAAAGGCAGTTCCGCTAAAAAATGGACGCGTATTTTCGCCAAGATCCAATACTTGATTTTGGAGGATAGCACGGGGGATTCCGGAAGCTTTCTCCAGTTTGA
>JBEDEY010000085.1:0-8807 GCA_041175425.1 Bacteroidota bacterium
GCCTACAACCTGATCGGTAAAGCGATACGCAGTCAATTTGTGGCGTATTTCCCATCTCCCGAGCAAAAGAAAAAAGAAAAGGCCGGCAATCCTTACGTGATTCCATTGGCCTGGTTTGGAGAAGGCAATGAGCTGGATCTCTTGAGTGACCTCAGCGACAAAGCCTACAAAACCGGACTGCATGGCGTCCCTGGTTTGGAGGAAGTAGTGACCCAACTGGTTGAGTCCGTTCCCGAAAAAGAAAAGGAATTCTTTATGGAGTTTGCACTCCATGGCTTGGCGGAATATTCTCAACTAAGCAAAAAAATGCTCGACACCGGGTTGCAGTTTAAGGATTTGTTCAGCTCCATGTTTGAAATGGGAAGTGATGAGGACGATGATTTTGAAGAGGAGGAAGACGATTCCTAATTTCTAAATTCAGGGGATCAGAATCGAATTTAGCTTAGTCCATCCAAGACCGATTCTAGATTCCCTATATTTGTCAGATGGCCGAAAATCAACTTCCCGAGGCTTTTGAATCGCAAATGCAGGCGCTACTCGGACCTGCAGAGTTTGCTCTATTCAAGGATGGCTTGGAGCGACCTACGCAAACCTCCATCCGGCTCAACCGGAAGAAACCAGCGGACATCTCCTTTTCGAAGCGGCCAATTCCCTGGGCCAAAGACGGGTATTTTTTAGAGGAAAGACCAAGCTTCACAGGAGACCCAAGCTTTCATGCAGGGGCTTACTATGTGCAGGAGGCTTCGTCCATGTTTATCTCTCATGTACTTGAATCCCAGCAGACTCCCAAGGGAGTATACCTCGATCTAGCAGCCGCCCCAGGAGGAAAAAGCACCTTGCTGTCCAGCTATTTAGGCGAAGAAGGATTGCTTGTAGCAAATGAAGTGATTGCGGCGCGTGCTCAAATTTTAAAAGAAAACGTGATCAAGTGGGGGCTTGGCAACACGGTCGTTACCAACAATGATCCCGAGCATTTCAGTCCTTTGGAGGGGTTTTTTGACCTCGTCTTGGTGGATGCTCCTTGTTCTGGAGAAGGCATGTTTCGCAAGGATCCACAAGCTAGAGCCGAATGGTCACCGGATCATGTCAACTTGTGTTCGGCCCGACAAAAACGCATTGTGGACAAAGCCGGAGAATTGGTCAAGGGAGGAGGCTACTTGCTCTACTCCACCTGCACCTTCAACGAAAAAGAAAATGAAGAGATCCTTCGTTTTTTAACGGAAGAATTTGCCTTTGAACCCGTACGAATTCCCTTAGATCCCAGTTGGAGCATCGTGGAAACGGAAGTTAATACCGAAGAAGGCGCCTTTTATGGCTACCGTTTTTTTCCACACAAGGTAGCGGGAGAAGGGTTCTTCATTACGGTATTGCGAAGACCTGAGGGAGCTTATACTCAAGAGGCTCCAACAACCAAAGAATTCAAACACCACAGCCTCAAGCGCGTGGGAGAAAAGGAATCGGCAGTACTCGAACAAGAAGTAGGAGGGGATGGGAACGGGAAATTTTACCTCCTACAAGAGGCGTACTTCCGAATTAATGGGAGCTATGCTCGAGCGGTAGAAAAATTAGCCCAAGTCCTGAGCGTCCGGTATTTTGGCGTAGAGCTGGGCAAAAAACAGGGGAAGGAATGGATTCCCAGTCACGAATGGGCACTGTCTACCCTTCCTAAAAATGGATTTCCTCAGCAGGAACTTGCAGTGGAGGAAGCCTTGGATTTTTTACGAAAAAAGGAACAGTCCTTTGCGGAGCTCCCCCTTGGCTGGGTACTGCTTACCTACCAAAACCTCCCTTTGGGCTGGATCAAGAATTTGGGTAAGCGGGTAAACAACTATTACCCCAAAGAATGGCGAATTCGGAACTGATTCCGTTGTCCGAAAACCTCCATTTAAAAATTAATTCTTTACTTAAAGCCAAGGAAAAGACCGCTCTTGCTAACTTAGAAGTCTAGTCAACCACTCCCGCCATGCTTAAAAAACAGCGATACGAAGCATTTATCCAGCATTTTTCTGAAAATATGCCCGTGGCAGAGACGGAACTGGAATACGATAATCCATTCCAGCTGTTGGTAGCCGTGGTCCTATCTGCCCAATGCACGGACAAGCGTGTCAATATCGTGACGCGAGAACTTTTCAAGCACTTTCCAACCGCTGAACATCTCGCAGCAACCCATTTTGATGAACTTTTTCCGTACATCCGAACCGTCTCCTACCCCAACAACAAAACAAAGCACCTGATTGGGCTTGGGAAAATGCTGTTGGCTGACTTTGGAGGTGAAATCCCATCGACGGTAGAAGAGCTGGTCAAACTGCCTGGTGTGGGGAGAAAAACCGCCAATGTAATCACCTCCGTGATCTGGCAACAACCCAATATGGCGGTGGATACACACGTCTATCGCGTATCAAGACGGCTTGGACTGGTTCCGTTGACCGCCAAGACCCCTTTGGAAGTCGAGAAACAGTTGGTCAAACACCTTCCCAAGGAACACATCCACAAGGCACACCACTGGTTGATTCTTCATGGACGCTACACCTGCTTGGCAAGAAGCCCCAAATGCGGTGCCTGTGGCATCACCCACCTGTGCAAATACTTCGAAAAAACGCACAAAAACGAGGACAAGGCCTAAGGAAGAGAGTTCTGCCCCCCCTTTTTCTTCAAGTACCTGGTTTATTCCCCAGTTCGTGGTCGATACCCCGAGTCTTTGAATAGTTTTTTAGCATCCGCTTCCCGCATCAGTTCGGGTAGGGAAAGATCCTGCTGGACTGCATACTCCTCTACAATGTTCCATCCTATCCAACGACCAATCCGACCAGGAGCATCCATGCTGATGGCGTCCGTACTGGGTGCCTCCCCGATGTACTTTCGGATCTCAAAAGGATTGGTTTCAAACAAGAGTTCATTTTCAATAAAATGTGTCCAAATGAGATCCTCATTGTCCCAGCAGGCTTGAATTTGCTCGGGCGTATATCCAATTAAGTATTGATCCGAGGTGCAGGGCAGGATGGATTTGACAAAATGGTAGGCCTTGCCGTAGTAGATCATTTCCGCCAAGAGCGTGTTGTCTTTGGGGTCAATTTCATTGTAGCGCGAGGAAATCGCCAACACAATCATGGGAACTAGGTATTTTCGTTCGTATCGGGCGGCAATGTACTTGGGCAAATCCGGCTGGAAGGCATGGTCACTCGGCAAAAAATAATCCAATCCAATCACCAAGATGTCTTCTTCTACCAATAGATCGATGCCAAATCCTGAGACGTAGGTATAAACTTTGGGAGCTTTAAAATTGGGGTAATAACTTTTCAAATAGGCAAATGCCTGTTCCAACTCCACTTTGATGTCGGAAATGTCTCCAAATTCTTTGGCCACTGCGGCATTCAAGGCCTGAAAAGCAGAGTCTTGATTTGCTCGATAGAGTTCCTGGGCTAAGGAGTCCGCATTGGGGTAAGTCTCCCTTTCCATCACTTTATCTGCTATTTCTGGGTATTTTTCAAGTAGAAAGCGAAGTTCATCGGGAGTCGTGGCGGCGAAAAATTCTTGTTCCAAACGATGAATATCCAGTGCTACTCGCCCCTCCAATCGTTCCTCATCCAAGGTACAGGTGGTATCCGAAGGCTTACAGGAAAAAAAAATGAAGAGAACTGCTAGAACAAGAAGCTGACTACGCATGCATGAAATTTTTGGCAAGTTAAAGAAACCAAGGCAAATCTGTATGGAACAAAGTCCCTGGGTTTGGGGCATAAAATTTCTTCCAAAATCAGCGTAAATGGTTTGAAATGAGCCCACAAAACCGTACCTCTTTCCGTCAAATCTGTCAATACATTTGGTATAATTAAGAATAAAGCGGATTTTTATCCATTAGATTCTTCTACACCCTACGGAATTTCCTTTTCACAATGAAGTCTATTCAGAAATTTACCTACTTTTTCGTACTGCTTTGCTTCTGGGCCTTCGCTCCAACTTTCGTTTTTGCGCAGCAAAATGTCGATTTAAACACCATACGAGTTGATCAACTCAGCGATGATCAAATCGAAGAACTCGTTAAGCGGGCGCAAGATGCAGGACTAAGTAGCACGGATTTCTTGATGATGGCCCAAATGCGAGGAATGCCATCGGGAGAAGTTGAAAAGCTCCGTACTAGAATTGAAGGATTGAGCGTAGGATCCAGCAAGTCCCGATCTACCAATGCCTCCAAAAGAGCTTCGCGCGAGCAAATTGACCTCAACGACATCACCCAAGGCCTCATGGAGACACAGGAATTGATGGATGAGGAGAAAGCGGATTCCTTGCTTTTTGGAAGTAAGCTCTTTTTTCAAAAGAATCGAAAACTAAGTTTCGAGCCCAGCCTAAACCAAGCTACTCCCAAAAATTACATTCTTGGTCCTGGAGATCTGATCTATGTGGATATCTATGGACAGTCCGAAAAATACTACGAAGCTACTGTCAACCCTGAAGGTTCCATATTATTGGATAATATCGGGTTGATTGCAGTCTCTGGCAAAACCATTGAAGCCGCAGAGGGGATCATTAAAAACCGGGTAGCCGCTTTTTACACGGGTCTAAGTGGAGCCAATCCACAAACCTTTTTACAAGTCACCTTGGGGAATGTCAAAACCATCAAAGTCCACATTTTGAATGAAGTTCGCCTGCCAGGAACCTTCACTTTAAGTGCTTTTTCGACCGTTTTCAATGCGCTCTATGCAGCAGGAGGCCCTTCAGACAAGGGAACTCTCCGTGCAATCCAGCTGATCCGAAACAATAAAAAAATCGCCGAAATTGATGTCTATGACCTACTCATCAATGGAACAGCCAATTTGGATGTACAACTCCAAGACCAGGACGTCATTCTAGTCAACCCCTACCTTGCCCGAGTGAAGGTGATGGGGGAGGTGAAGCGCCCTTTAGTATTTGAAGTCACGCCTGAGGACAACCTAGAGGACGTTCTTCGATTTGCAGGGGGATTTACCGACTTGGCTTTTAAAGATCGCATTTCCATCTCCCGTATCACCGGCAATCAACGCTCCATCTCCGATGTGTTTAGCAATCAACTTGGGCTATTTAACCTCAAGGGAGGTGATGAAATTTCAGTATACAGAATAATCGATCGCTACAGCAACCGCATTCAAATTAAAGGCGCTGTCTTCAGACCAGGAACCTTCTCCTTGACCGAAGGACTTACGCTAACCCAGCTCATCAAAAATGCAGACGGGCTAAAAGGTGATGCCTACACCCAGCGGGCGAGTATCTTGCGAACCAAAGGAGACCTCAGTTCAGAAGTCCTGGAAGTGAATCTTCAAGCGGTATTGGAAGGCCGCCAAGCAGATGTGGTCTTGCAGCGTGAAGATGTAATCCGGATTTCTAGCATTTATGATGTACAAAATGAACGCTACATCCAGATCCTAGGAGAGGTAAAACGTCCAGGCACCTATCCCTATGCAGCAGGAATGACGCCTGAAGAATTGATTCTTACTGCCGGTGGCTTGCAAGAATCTGCCAACATCAAAGACATTGAAATTGCCAGAAGGCTGGAAGATTCAGATTCAGGAACGCTATCGGATATCATCACCACTTCCATCAATCCAGACTTATCCTTCAACCCAAATGCCATTTCCTTGGAACCTTTCGATCAAGTGATTGTACGAAAGCGTGCCAATTTTACGATGCAACGACTCGTGTCGGTAGAAGGTCAGGTCAATTCCCCAGGAATTTTTGCTATCCAAACTAGCGTAGACCGAATTTCGGATTTGGTGAAAAGAGCGGGAGGAGTCAATCAGTTTGCCTACACCAAAGGTGCTACCTTGATTCGTAAAACAGAGTTCTTTAACACGGAGTCTGAGCAAGTGCGGAGACAGAAAAACTTGGAAGCGCTACGTGTGCTCCTTAAGGAAAATCCAACCAACCCTGAAGCTCAGGAAGAATTACTGATTCGCCTTTTCAGAGACCTTCCAAAGGAAAAAGTGGCGAAAACGGATTCCACAGCAAATAATGCCAAACGAGAATCGCTGGATCAAATTGCTGCAGAAACCCCTGGACTAGCCGTCAAAATTAAGGAAACGGAAGCCGTGGCAATCAATTTGGAAAAAATCCTTGCAAATCCTGGTTCTGAGGAAGACTTGGTGCTCGAGGAAGGTGACATTCTCAATGTGCCAAAGCTCTTGCAAACTGTTCGTATGCGTGGAGATGTAGTCTATCCAACTACCTTACGACATGAGCAAGGTCGCGGACTACGGTATTACATCAATGGTGCCGGAGGTTTTGACCGGGGCGCCAATCGCAAACAAACCTATGTGGTCTATGCAAATGGGGCCGTGAAACGAACAAAAGGGTTCTTTGGAGTTCGAAGCTACCCAGCCGTTGAGCCAGGCGCTGAAGTGATCATTCCAAGCAAAGGCCCTAAAGTACCCCTTCGTTTAGGCGACCTAGTAGGAGTGACCACAGGTCTAGCCACTTTGGCCTTGGTACTCTCTCAAATCAACCAACAGTAACCCCCATGAGCGGAAACTCACATTTTTCTCCCTCCCACTTCACCTTGAAAGAGGTGGTGCAAAACCTGATTGATTGGGTAAACTTTTTTCGTTCCAAGTGGAAACTTCTATTCCTTTCCTTAGTAGTAGGAACTGGACTTGGGGCGGGCTATTCTCAACTAAAAGACCCTATTTTTCATGCGGAAACTTCTTTCGTTTTGGAGGAAGAAGGAATGGGTGGAATTGGACAAATGTCAGGTCTCGCTAGCCTTCTTGGGGTTAATTTGGGGGGCATAGGGGGCACGAATGGTCTTTTTCAAGGAGACAACATCATGGAGCTGTACCGCTCGGACCGCATGTTGGAAGAAACCCTCTTGAGCCCATTTGACAGCGGAAAATTATTGGTAGATCGATTTATTGAATTCGAAGAGTTAGAAAATAAATGGGCCTCCACCATCGATTTGTCTGCCCTTAAATTTTCGGCTTCCAAAGAAAATCATGGGGTGAAGCAGGACTCGGTGATCAAGGAAATCGCCAAAATTATCCGAGAAAAACAGCTCGAAGTCGTCAAGCCAGATCGGAAATTGAGTATCATTCAGGTGAATGTTTCTTCCAAGGACGAAGCTTTTGCAAAGCTTTTTAATGAAACGCTGGTGAGCAAGGTGAATACCTTTTACTTGGAGACTAAAACTAAAAAAACAGGAGAAAACCTCCGTATTTTACAAATTCAAGCAGATTCAGTTCGTGCAATTCTTGATGCAAGCCTCGGCAACTTGGCAGCCGAACAAGATCGCATTCCCAATGCCAACCCTTTGCTAAGTGCAGCCACAGTAAATGGTCGGCGCAAGCAAGTAGATGTTCAAACTAGCGCTGCGGTTTTCCAAGAGATTGTAAAAAATCTGGAGATGGCTAAAATCAACCACCGCATCAACACTCCATTAATTCAATTGATCGATTCTCCCACACTACCCTTGAAGCGAACTGAAATCCGCTTGGTAAAGGGGATGGTTTATGGGGCCATGTTCTTCGGTATTTTAGCCTTTAGCTTTCTCTATCTGAGAAGACTCTATCAAAAACATTTGCAGGAAGTCTAAACCAAAGCTTCCATGTTTGAAAAAATCAATCTGTTGATCCCCTTTGGGAATTTTATCCGGAATAAGTCCCTCCAGAACTTTCTTTTTCTGGCGCTAATCCAGTCCTCAACGGTCTTGATTTCAATTATTTCCATGCCTCTGCTGATTCAAAGTATCGGAGCAGAACAGTTCGGATGGGTCAACTTATCCCTATCGGTAATTATTGTATTCAATATTTTGGTTGGATTTGGGTTCAACCTGAGCGCACCTAGAGAAGTGGCCCTCAATCAATCCAATAAGGAAGAACTCTCGCAGTTGGTCTCCAATGTTTTTTCGGCCAAACTACTCCTTGCTCTTTTTTCCACAGTCATCATTTTAATTGGGGCATTTGGTTTTAACCTATTCCAAGGGTACCAATCCGTATTAGTGTTCTCCGTATTTCTGCTCTTTTCGGAAGCCGCTTTCCCACTCTGGTTTTTTCAAGGGATGGAAAAAATGAAGCTGGTCTCAGTAGCAACCATATTCTCCAAACTTCTTTTTTTGATGGGCTTAGTGCTTTTTGTACAGCAGCCCTCGCAAAGTCTTTGGGTCAATTTTCTACTTGGCATTTCTGGTCTGGGAGTCAACTTGTGCCTACTAGGCTACATACATGCCGTATTGGATATCCGCTTTTTTAGCCCCCAATTTTCTTCCATCCTGAAAAGCCTTCAGGACAACCTCCTTCTATTTTTCAGCAACCTTGCCAGCCATATATCCATCAATGGTGGACTCATCATTTTAAGTTTCTTTTCAACAGGAGCTACACTTGGAATGTACAGTTTAGCAGAACGAGTGGTGATGATCCTAAGACTATTCCCTGCGTTGATCATTCAAGCCATTTTTCCAAACGCCTCCAAGCTTTATCAAGCGGACCAGCCCGCATTTTTCTCTTTCCTCAAGAAAGTGTATCTCGGTACCCTTGCAATCGGTGGCTTGATCAGCATCGGAACTTACCTAGCTGCACCTTGGATCATTGCCGTACTTTCTCGTGGAGAGCTTACCGGCGCTGTCGACTTCCTCCAATTGCTTGCCGCAATTCCATTTTTGGCCTGTCTCAATGTCGGAAATGTGATGATCCTCCTAGTCACGAATCTTAGAGATCTGTTGTTTCGTGCAAGCTGGATGTTTTGCGCCTACATGATCTGCGTTTCAACTGTCCTGACCCACTTTTATGGGGGAGCCGGTCTCTGCATTGCGATCTTGAGCACTGAGCTCATGGTCTTCTTTATTTGCTTGT
>JBEDEY010000086.1:0-10160 GCA_041175425.1 Bacteroidota bacterium
ATGAAGGGGAGGGTCTAGATACTCGTGAACAAACAAAAATTCCTCCACCGTGATTTGTAGACCAGTTTCTTCCAAGAATTCTCGGACAAGATTTTCTTGAGCAGAACTTCCGAATTGCATCCCTCCGCCAGGTGTGGACCAAAAATCTCGATCCGCACTCATTTTATGCTTGACTAGAAGAATTTTGTTTTCTTCAATCATCACTCCATTTACACGGATTCTGAGATGATGTCCAAATTTAGACTCAATTTCTTTTCTGATCTTGTCTTCTGACATGTACTTTCGTCTAGCGATGAACAAACTGACCACCCTGCCACCTGCTCCCTCTGAATTACTGCGAAGGAGTTTTCCATTTCAACCCACACAAGGGCAAGCCAGTTTTTTTGTAAAAATGGATGATTTTTTCCGAAAGCCCTCGGGAGATAAGCCGGTCTTTATTCTAAAGGGATATGCAGGAACAGGAAAAACATCCCTTTTGTCCGCCGTGGTCAAAATTCTACCTAGTCTTAATTTGCGTCCCCTTTTATTAGCCCCAACAGGCAGGGCGGCAAAAGTGATGAGTACTTACTCTGGAAGGTCGGCATTTACCATCCATAAGATTATCTACAAACCTAAGGGTGATCCAGGTACGCTAGGAGGTGGCTTCACGCTCCAAAAAAATTATTTCAAAGACACACTTTTTGTGGTGGATGAATCCTCGATGTTGGCAGATGATGGAGGAATGTCAGGAAATCTGCTTTGGGATTTAATTACCTACACCTTTTCAGGAGAAGGGAATCGCTTGCTATTTGTAGGGGATACTGCACAGTTGCCACCTGTAGGAAGTCAATACAGTCCTGCACTGGATGCAGAATACCTGCTTCGGCATTACAGACTAGATGCAGAGCAGATTGAGTTGGTTGAAGTCATGAGGCAGAAGTTGGAGTCTGGGATTTTATTTAATGCCACTAGTCTCCGGAATGAACTAGGATCAGAAAAAGCTACTATCCAAATCCAAACCCACCTGTTTAAGGACATCTTCAAGATGACTTCTGAAAAGCTAGAAGATGGCCTTCGCTATGCCTATTCCAAGTATGGAACAGAAAACACTTGCATCATCACCCGTTCCAATAAGTCTGCGGTACAATACAATGGATACATTCGGCGGACGATTCATTTTTACGAGGATGAAATCTGTTCTGGCGACTTGTTGATGATTGTCAAAAACAACTATACCTACATGGCCGAATCCGAAAAGGTGAATTTTTTAGCCAATGGGGATTTGGTCGAGGTGATGAAGATTCGAAATTTTGAGGAGCGGTATGGGTTGCGATTTGCCACGCTAGAGTTACGCTTGCTAGACTATGCAGAAGAACCCTACTTTGAGGCGAAAGTGATCCTAGATACCTTGTACTCGTCAGGACCTTCGCTTACGCGAGAACAATATCGATCCCTTTACGATCAGGTCAGTGAAGATTATGCGGACCTAGCCAACAAAACTGAGCGAATGGAATACATTCGGAAGGATCCCTACCTCAATGCGCTGCAGGTTAAATTTGCCTATGCCATCACCTGCCACAAAGCCCAAGGCGGACAATGGAAGGCCGTATTTATAGATCAAGGGTATCTGGTCGAAGAGCAAGTAGACACCGAATTTGTTCGTTGGCTGTATACTGCGGTGACCCGCGCTTCAGAAGAACTATACTTGGTCAACTTTTTTCCTACCTTTTTCGTTAAAGGATTGGTAGAGGAAGATCCGTTGGATTAGTTACCGAAACGCTATATTCAGTCTTATTGAACTAGATTCCGGGTGGAATTAAGATGATGCTAGCAATGGGAATTTAATCTATTTCCTTTCTGTTTCTTTGAAGACTCCCTCAAAATTTGAATATTTGACCATTAAACCATTTTCTTATGAAAAAAATAGCACTTCTTTTCAGCTTCTTTGTTTTGGCGCTTGCAACACAAGTTCAAGCTCAAGAATCAGGTCCTGTCATCACCTTTAAAGAAAATTCCAAGGACTTTGGGGATATCACTCAGGGACAACAAGTAGCCCATACCTTTGTATTGACCAATACAGGTAAGCAGCCTTTGATTATTTCCAATGTGGCAGCCACCTGCGGTTGTACAGTACCTAGCTGGCCAAAGGAGCCAGTTGCACCTGGAAAATCTGCTGAAATCAAGGTTTCCTTCAATTCTACTGGAAAAGTAGGTAAACAAAATTCGGTGGTTCGTATCTATTCCAATGCCTCTGAACCAATCGAAAAAGTTTCCTTGATATCGAATGTGTTGACCAAGTCCAACTAACACGATCCACTTAAAAAATACAAAGCCTGTTCTTCACTAACAGGCTTTTTTATTCCCCATACCTTCATTTAGTTTCAATTCCATGGCACCCAAGCAGGAACGTAAAGTCACCATCCGTCAAGTATTTTCAACCATTATCTGGCCTCGTCGCAAACAACTTTTCATAGGCCTCATTCTAATCATCATCAGCCGAATTGCGAGCTTGGTTCTCCCTGGAGCTACCAAATTCCTGATCGACGAGGTGATCCCAAGCAATGACTTGGAGCAATTGAAATGGTTGATCCTAGCAGTGGTGCTCGCCATCTTTGTGCAGGCAGTAACTTCATACTCGCTCACTCAAATATTAAGTGTGGAAGCGCAGCACTTGATTTCCAAGTTGCGGTCCAAGGTGCAGCAGCACATCATCAAGTTGCCCATTCGATTTTTTGATAATTCCAAAACAGGGGAGCTGGTGTCTCGCATCATGACCGATGTAGAAGGAGTTCGAAACCTGGTAGGAACGGGCTTTGCCCAAATGATTGGCGGCGGATTGGCAGCGATCATTTCCTTGGTCTTGTTGATTTCCATCAGTCCATCGATGACTGCCTTTGTGTTATTGCCCGTATTGATTTTTGGATTGGTATCGCTCAAGGCCTTTAGTAAAATCAGACCCATCTTCCGTGAAAGAGGAAAAATTAATGCGCAAGTAACGGGTAGACTTACCGAAACCTTGGGGGGAATTCGCGTGATTAAAGGATTTAATGCTGAAAATCAAGAAATTAAGACCTTTGAAAAAGGGGTTGAAGAACTGTTTTTGAATGTGAAAGCGAGTTTGACTGCAACGAGCTTTGTGACTTCTGCTGGTGCATTATTGTTGGGATTGGCATCTGCCGGCATCATGGGATTGGGGGGCTACCAAATTATGCAAGGGGAGATGACCTTTGGAGATTTTCTTGCCTTTACCCTGTACTTAGGATTTATGATTGCTCCCATTGTGCAGATGTCCAATATCGGCAGCCAGCTCACCGAAGCCTTTGCAGGTTTGGACCGGACGGAGGAAATCATGAACATGCCTTTGGAATCGGACGATAAAAAGCGCACCGTGCAGTTGGAGGTTATTAAAGGAGACATTCGATTTGAAAACGTATCCTTTGCCTACGAGTCTGGCAAAGATGTGGTCAAAGGAATTAGCTTTGATGCGCCAGCAGGTTCAGTTACTGCCTTGGTAGGAACCTCAGGATCTGGAAAAACTACCATTGCTGGCTTGGCAGCCACTTTTTTAAACCCAGATGGAGGAGTCGTGTATTTGGATGGTCATGACTTACAAACCATCACCTTGGATGCTTTTCGTGCGCAGCTAGGGGTCGTGCTTCAAGATGATTTCCTTTTTGAAGGCACCATTCGAGAAAATATTCTATTTCCAAGACCTGATTCTTCTGAAGCACAATTGGAGATGGCAGTTAAGGCTGCACACGTGCATGAATTTACGGACCGCTTTGAACAGGGTTTGGATACGCTGATTGGTGAAAGAGGGGTGAAGCTTTCTGGGGGACAAAGGCAGCGGATTGCCATTGCAAGAGCAATATTAGCCGATCCACGAATCCTTATTTTGGATGAAGCTACTTCCAACTTGGATACCGAATCGGAATCTTTGATTCAAGCGAGTTTAAAAGAGTTGATGCATGGGAGAACCACCTTTGTCATCGCTCACCGACTAAGTACCATCCGACAAGCAGACCAAATATTGGTGATCGAACAAGGCCAAGTAGTGGAGCAGGGAAGGCATGAGGAGCTACTTGCCAAAAAAGGAAGGTATTTTGAATTGTATACCTATCAAGCTCGAATTTAAGGATTTAGGACTCCTTTTTCTTCGAAAGGGTCAGCAAGGCAACGGTACTCAAGATCAAGATTGTTCCTGCCCAATCAAACCCTGAAAAAGATACACCCAACCAGAGAACAGCGGTTAGGGTGGCGGCTAGGGGTTCCACACTGCAGAGCAAGCTGGCGAAGGTAGCCCCGATTTTGGAAACTGCAGTCAGAAAGAAATAAAAGGCGAGGACTGTTCCAAAAAGTACGATGTACCCAAAGGCCAGCCAAGTTTCTCCATCCCAAGTACCTGAAAAACTCCAAGGCTGAGTGCCCATACACAGGACAATCCCGCCAATCAACATGCCCCAGCCTGTAATGGCCGCTGGCGAAAAGCTACGCAATAAGCCTACGGGTTGGATGGTGTAGAAGGCAAGTGCCAAGGCGGATAAAATTCCCCAAAACAAGGCTTGATTTGAAATCACTAGTGCTTCGGTAGATCCATGGGTGACCAAAAGGAAGGTGCCTGCGAGCGCAAAAATCAAGGCCAAATATTCTCCGAGTACAGGCCAGGTTTTATTTTTTGCCGCATAGAAACCAAGGACAAATACGGGCCCGATGTATTGCAAGATCGTGGCTGTGGCAGCATTGGAGAGGGAAATGCTGTAGAAGTAGGTGTATTGCACCGAAACCATCCCCAAAATTCCAAAAAGCAATAATTTACCAATATTCTTAGGAGTTTTCCAGATGCCAAGGGCTGCTTTTTTCTCCTTGGCAATTGAATAAAGCACCAGCAAGGTACCCGCTAGCAACATGCGCCACGAGACGAGCCAGGCAGGATCTACTCCCTTGGTTTGAAACAAAAACTGTGCACAGGTTCCTGATATGCCCCAAAATATAGCCGAGGCGATGGCCATTAAAAAACCGGATACTTTTTGGTAGGAACTGGAATGCATGGGTCAGATGATTCGACGAATATATCTTCCCAAATTGAGAAATGGTAACTGCTAACGCAAAATTTCGACAGAAGCTGCTTAAATCTAGTCTTGGTAAATCCATCGCTATTTTAGAACTTTCCCATTCTTGTCCATTAGTTTAATCCATCCTGGATTGGATGAATCCTTTTTATTTCCTGATGAACTCCATACCCACAGCCAGAATTGCGACAAATGAAGACGAAGAAGCCCTTTGGGGAATCCTGCAGCCTATGGTTCGCAGGGGAGGAACCTATGTTTTTTCGCTCAATAAATCGAAAGAATCACTGATGGGATACTGGATGGGAGCTGATAAATCCACTTTTGTTGTAGAACGAGACGGAGAACTTGTGGGCACCTTCTACCTCAAAGCCAATCAGGAAGGATTGGGAGACCACATTTGTAATGCTGGCTTTGTAGTTGCACCTGCAGCAGAAGGGCAGGGCATTGGGCGTTGGATGGGGGAGTTTGCTCAGACAGAAGCCAAGTCTCGTGGGTTTTTGGCCATGCAATTCAATTTTGTGATCAAATCCAACCAGCGTGCCGTTCAGCTCTGGAAGTCTCTTGGCTTCGCGGTCATTGGGGAAATACCAGAGGCATACCGTCATCCAGACTTGGGTCTAGTGCCCGCACTGATTTTTCATAAAAAATTATCGAATTAGTAGGGTTCAATCTATTTATCCCAAACAGCATGTCTCTCGATCGTCGAAGTTTTCTTAAATCCGCCCTGCTCACTTCTTTTTCACTGGCTTTGCCTCCTTCAATTGGCAAACTCTGGGCGGGGCAATCGGATAGTTTGCGGTTGGGATTGATTACGGACTTACATCGAGACATCATTCACGATTCGGATCTACGCCTGCAAACCTTCTTGGAAGAAGTGAATCGAGCAGAGGTTCATGCCAAAATTCAGTTGGGAGACTTTGCCATTCCTAAACCAGCTAACGCCGCTTTTATAGCGTCATTTAATCAAGGAAATATCCCCGCCTATCATGTGTTGGGGAATCACGACCTAGATGAAGGATACAGCAAGGAACAAGCAATTCAAGCTTTTGGAATGCCTTCGGCCTACTATGCAGAGGTCATTCAAGGCGTGCGAATTTTGGTTTTGGATGGAAATGATCCAGGTTCTCCAAACGCCAAAGGAGGTTATGCCTCCTATATTGGAAAAGAGCAGCAGGACTGGCTCAACCAGCAATTGGAGGATTCAAAGGAGCCCGTTATTGTCATTTCGCATCAGCCGATTGCGGGGATCTATACGATCGACAATGCGGTAGAAATCCAAAACCTATTGGCGGTACATGCCAGTAAAATTATTCTAGCAATCAACGGGCATGCGCACGTAGACCAACTGATCCAAGTGTCTGGAGTAACTTATTTGCATTTGAATTCCGCTTCGTACTACTGGGTGGGGGAAAAGCATGCCCATTTGAGCATGGATGCGAATACCCATGCGTCCTACCCATCCTTGGCCTCGACCTGTCCTTATGCAGCCGTTCTCTTTGGAATAATGACACTGGATCGAAAACAGGGAAAATTGACGCTCACCGGCCGAAAAAGCAGTTGGATCGGTCCGTCCCCGATAGAATTGGGTTATGGGATTCTTTCCAAATCGGAGCAAGAACACTACGTACAACCAAGAATTTCAGACAGAGTTATTTCTTAGTTTTTAGCAGGTAGGCTTTCCAAAATAAGTCGAATCAATTCGGCCTTGTCTCCGTTTGGAATCCATCTTGATACCACCAGCAAGTCGTTTTCTGGATCCACATAGATCATATTGGTGCCTGCACCGAGGTGAAGAAATGCGGATTTGGGAGCGGAAGGAATTTGCTTTTGCTCCAGATTCAAGTAATAATTCATAAACCCATAATCAGGTTGTACGGGAGTTGGGGTTTTTGAGAGATTGATCCAAGAGGTAGGAATGAGTTGCTTTCCTTTCCAATTTCCATTGCGGAGTGTCAGGTACCCAAATCGAGCCTGATCCCAAGCGGATAGCATCATCCCACCACCCCAGTGCGAACCTCCGCTCACCGACTGGACGATATGTCCATCCAGCACAACAAAAGAATTTTCGTATCCAGTCCATCTCCAAGTAGGGCTAGCTCCAATGGGGTCCATGATTTTTTCTTTGAGCACCTGAGGGAGCGGCTTTCTCCAGACATTTAAAAGCGCAAGTGCCAACACATTGACACGGGTGTCGTTGTATTCGTAGCTGCTGCCTGGTTCGCGTTGCTCGCGAGCTCTTTTTTGCTTGACCCCTTCAGTAGGTCGATCTCCCCAGTCGGGTTTGCCCCACAGTGTTCCCTCCCAATCGGAAGTTTGACGTAGTAAGTGGTCCCAGGTAATTTTCTGGTTATGCGGCGTGTCAAAAAGGTGAAATACATCTTCTTGGTCTAGCTGATCCGCCTTGTTGACTGCCAAACGCAATGGATCGTAGGGATAAATAGGGGCCATGTAGGGATGGACCAAATCCTTTTCAGAACGGATTAATCCCGCTTCTACAGCCAATCCAGCCGTGGTGGAAAGGAAGCTTTTAGCCACACTAAATGTCAAATCCACTCGTGCCGGATCTCCCCATTGACCGACCACATATCCTTTGTAGATGATTAATCCGGTAGCCGAACCTCGATCCTTCATGGGACCTACAGGATAGCCAAAAGGTTCTCGCCCAAAAGCACTCTCGTAATGTGCAATTTTTAGATTTGGGTTTTCTGTGCTCTCATGCGTTTGTGCAAATTGGATAGCTTCTTGCAGTTTGCCGGCATCCAGCCCCAGCTCTTTGGGAGTTTTAGATTGCCAATTTCCAGCTTCTGGGAAGTAGCTTTGAGCAGGAGAGGCAAGAGTGCTCGTGCCAAGGATAAAAATAGAAAGGAAGAAGTTCTTCATGATGGGGTCCTTTTTTGTTCGAGTTTACTACAATGGGTGGTTAAAACCCTGACCATTTATCAAATCTTTTTTGCTTGTTGGATTTCAAACTCTTTGTTGAAGTATGTGTTTACTTAAAACATCCCCAATCAGCTTCGGGTTTTGTGAAAACTAAGTTGCATTCCTTTGAATTAGTGTTTCTGAAGATGAGTGAAAAGAAGATTTACATTGTAGGCGCGGGTCTTTCGGGCTTAATAGCAGCCTTGGAGCTTGAAAAAGCGGGTTTTGCTCCCGTGCTTTTGGAAGCATCTGATCGTGTAGGTGGTCGGATGAAAACGGATATCGTGGATGGATTTAGGCTGGATCATGGTTTTCAAGTATTGAATACAGCCTATCCTGAAGCCAAGCGATATCTCGATTTTTCAGCCTTGCAACTTAAAAATTTTGATCCTGGAGCTATTATTTTTGAAGGGAAGGATTCCTATATCTTGACTGATCCACTTCGAAACCCGCTTAAATTGGTGGGCATGGCTGTTTCTCGGGTGGGGACTTTTTTGGATAAGGTCAAGGTATTTACATTGACACAGGAACTAAAAAAGAAAAGTTCGGATGAGATTTTTGCCGAGCCATCTGTTCCTACGCATCAGTACTTGAAAAATTACGGATTTTCAGATGCCATCATCACCAATTTTTTCGCCCCATTTTTCAGGGGAATATTTTTGGAGGACAAGTTGGAAACTAGCTCACGAATGTTTGAGTTTGTATTTAAAATGTTTTCTCAAGGCTATGCCGCTGTACCCGCTAAGGGCATGGGAGAAATTCCCGAAATGATCAAGAATCAGCTGCAGCGAACTGAAATCCGATTCAATAGTCCAGTTACTTCGGTGGAGGGTCCGCAGCTAATTTTAGCGGATGGGACGCAACTTGTAGCAGATCGAATCATTGTAGCCGTTCAGCCTGATCGTCTGATGAAGCAGTTGGAAGGGCAGTTTGCTCCTTCACGCAAGGTGATCAACCTCTATTTTTCGGCCCCAAAATCATTTTTGGGTAGACCCATGATCGGTTTGCTCACGGGGCAGAAAGTGATCAATAACCTCGTTTTCATGGACGATGTATCCAAAGACTATGCGCCAGCAGGTAAATCCTTGCTTTCCGTCACGGTTTTGGATAGTGCTTTAAGCGAAAAAGAATTGATCAAAACGGTGCAAGGGGAGTTGGAATGCCTATCTGGAATAAAAGGAGATCAGTTTAAGCCGCTCAAAATTTTTGTGATCAACCATGCCTTGCCACAGGTAGCTGATTTGAAATTTAGCATCCCATTTACCGAATGCAAGGTGCTAGACCAGGTGTTTTTGGCGGGAGATTACCTGCTCCACGGATCCATCAATGCGGCCATGACCTCGGGTAGAACTGCTGCCGAAGCAGTAATTCATTCCTTTAGCGAGAGAGCCTATTAGTAAGGGTGCCTTTATTTCTTGTCTAAGTTGAAAATAGCCCGCAATTCGACCGCGTCCTCGGGCTTCATGCGTTGCGCAAGTACCAGTCGTAGCTGCCTTCTTCTCAAAGCCCCTTCAAAAAGTTCAAGTTCTTCTGCCGTCTCAGGAACCACTTCAGGTACTTCAATGGGTTTGCCATTTTGATCTACTGCCACAAACGTAAAGAAGGCCCGATGGGTCATGATCTTTTTGTTTGCCGGAATATCCTCAGCAGTCACCTCGATGAAAACTTCCATGGAAGAATTAAATGCTCGAGTTACTTGGGAGCGTAGCGTCACCACATTGCCAAGATTGATCGGTTGCTTGAACGAAATGCTGTCTGCTGAGGCGGTAACCACGATCCGGTTGCAATGCTTTTGTGCTGCGATGGCCGCGACAATGTCCATCCAATGCATTAGTCGCCCACCCATGAGGTTATTGAGCGTGTTGGTATCGTTGGGAAGCACCATCTCCGTCATGATGGTGACAGAGTTCTTAGCAAACTTTTGATTTGGCATACGGTCTAATTTGTCTCAAAAATAGCACTAAAATTCTGCGAGAGGTAAATTTTCGAATTAATTCCAAATTTAATTTGGCTAAGTATCAATGAGCCGAATGCGGAATTAGGAGTTCCAGCCATCTTTTCCAAGCAAGGGCACAAAGGCAAAACCTTCAAACTCTTCGCGTTGGATTTCGGTAGCCGACTTTTTGGTAATCTTTACCATGGACTGTTTACTTCGGTCTCCCACTGGGATCACTAGGATTCCTCCAATTTTCA
>JBEDEY010000087.1:0-5295 GCA_041175425.1 Bacteroidota bacterium
TGATGAAAGGGCTTGATGTCGCTCTTTTTGGCACAATCGGAATCCTAGGGGTAGTGGTTACCTTCCTTTGGTTTTTTACGGATCATTCCGCTACGGCTTGGAATTGGAATATCCTCTGGGCTTTCCCTGGGCACCTGGTGTTGGTTTGGGGATTGGTTGCCCGCCCCAATGCGACCTGGATTTCTTCCTACCTATTGTTTGTAATGGGAGCGACAGTGATGACCCTGTTGTTCTGGATGTTTGGCATGCAATCCTTCTCCCCTGCATTAATTCCGATTCTATTGCTCATCCTGTTGCGTGCCAACTTTCTATTTTACAATCGTAACAAGGAGGACTAAGCAGGCTCCAACTAATTTGGGAGTTACCTAAACCTTTTTACCCCTAATTGGTGTTGGAGATACGCTATGGAATTTAAACTTACCTCAGATTATAAGCCAACAGGTGATCAGCCACAGGCCATAAAAGAGCTGGTATCGGGTTTGAAAGCCGGCGATAACGCACAGGTATTGCTAGGTGTGACCGGATCGGGGAAGACCTTTACCATCGCGAATGTCATTCAACAAACCCAACGGCCCACGCTGGTCCTAAGTCACAACAAGACCTTAGCTGCCCAGCTTTATGGGGAGTTCAAACAGTTTTTTCCTGATAATGCGGTCGAATATTTCATTTCCTACTACGACTATTACCAGCCCGAGGCCTTTATTCCTAGTTCAGGCACCTACATTGAAAAAGACCTCAGCATCAATGAGGAGATTGAAAAGCTTCGTTTGAGTGCCACTTCCGCCCTGCTTTCTGGACGTAGGGATGTGATTGTGGTGGCCTCCGTTTCCTGCATCTATGGCATTGGTAATCCGGAAGAATTTGGCAAAAACATCTTGCGCCTCCAAGAAGGAGATCGAATTCCTAGAAACCAGCTCCTATTTAAGTTGGTGGACATCTTGTACAGCCGCACCCAACAAGACTTGACGCGCGGCACTTTTCGGGTCAAAGGAGACACAGTTGATGTTTACGTAGCCTATGCAGATTTTGCCTACCGCATCATTTTTTGGGGCGATGAAATCGAAGCCATCCAGCGGATTGAGCCCAGCACAGGGAAGAAGCTTTCGGATGAGAAGATCATTTCCATTTTTCCCGCCAATTTATTCGTAACAGGCAGAGACACCATTGATACGGCCATTCATGAAATCCAGGATGACTTGATGGCACAGCTCAGCTTTTTTGAAAAGGAAGGCAAATTTTTGGAAGCAAAAAGGCTGCAGGAGCGTACCGAATTTGACTTAGAGATGATTCGGGAATTGGGCTATTGCTCTGGGGTAGAAAACTACTCCCGCTACTTTGACCGGAGGAAGCCAGGCACACGCCCATTTTGCTTGCTGGACTATTTTCCGGAGGATTACCTGCTCGTGATTGATGAAAGTCACGTGACGGTGCCACAGGTTCGAGCGATGTGGGGTGGTGACCGTTCTCGAAAAGTCAACTTGGTGGACTACGGCTTTCGATTGCCCTCTGCCTTGGACAATCGCCCGCTTAAGTTTGAAGAGTTTGAGCAGCTGATCAACCAGATTGTCTACGTGTCGGCCACGCCAGCAGACTACGAATTGACCTTAACAGAAGGGGTAGTTGTGGAGCAGATCATCCGACCCACTGGGCTTTTGGATCCTACAATTGAGGTGCGACCTAGCTTGAATCAGCTGGATGATTTGTTGGAAGAAATCGACCAAACCATCAAAAATGAAGCTCGGGTCCTGGTGACTACCCTGACGAAGCGAATGGCAGAAGAGCTTCAAAAGTATCTGGAGCGTGCCGGGGTGAAGTCACGGTACATCCACTCGGAAGTCAAAACCTTGGATCGGGTGGAAATCCTTCGAGAGCTGCGACTTGGCGTTTTTGATGTATTGGTTGGGGTCAATTTGCTTCGAGAGGGACTTGATTTACCAGAAGTGGCTTTGGTCGCTATTTTGGATGCCGACAAAGAAGGATTTTTGAGAAATGAACGGTCCCTTGTGCAAACGATAGGTCGTGCGGCCCGAAATTCCGAAGGTAGGGTGATCATGTATGCCGACCGGATTACGGATTCGATGCAGGCGGCCATAGATGAAACGAAGCGGAGACGAGCACTTCAGATTGCCTACAACCTCGAACATGACATCACCCCGACGACCGTCATCAAGTCTCGGGAAAAGATCATGGGCCAAACGAAGGTGGCAGATTCCAAGAAAAACCCAAAAATGTATGCAGAGCCTATGCCAGGGGAAGCTTCCTTGGTAGCAGATCCCGTGGTACAGTACCTCAGCACCGAAAAATTGGAGAAGCTCATCCAGCAAACGCAAAAGGGAATGGAAAAAGCGGCAAAAGAATTGAACTTCATGGAGGCTGCGCGGTTGAGAGATGAGTGGATGGCTCAAAAGAAACGATTGGAAGAACTGAACCGTGGCATCTAAACGACTCGAACGTACCATCATGACCCTTCAAGAAGTAAAAGAATTGGCAATTAAGGGCGAAGGACTCCAAATTGAATTCAAAAAAAAGGCGGCCTATCCTGAAAAAATTGTGCGAGAGGTCATTGCTTTGGCCAATACCCAGGGGGGAACCTTGTTGATTGGGGTGGACGATGACGGTACCGTCAGTGGACAGCGCTTCATTGAGGAGGAGATTTTTGTGATGGATAAAGCCATCCGAACCCTTATTTTCCCTCCCTTGCAGGTGGAGGTAGCTACCGTAAAATTATCTGAGAAAAAAGGGGTGGCAATATTCCGTATTCCACATAGCCCGGATCGCCCGCATTATTTATGGGCTGATGAAAAGAAAGTTTCCTACATCCGGGTGCAAGATCGAACCGTTCAGGCTAGCCGTGAGGTATGGGAGCTCCTTCGAAAAAGTAGAGTTCCTAGGGATACCGTTTTTACCTACGGAAAAAAGGAGGAGGTATTGATGAAATTTTTGGAAGAGCGAGGACGAATCACCTTGAAAGAGTTTTCCAAAGCGGCGCGCATTCCCTTTTACATGGCTTCAAAAACCCTTGTTCGCCTTGCTGCTGCCAATGTATTGCAGTTGCATCCTCAGGAATCCGAGGATTTTTTTACCATCAAAGAATAGGAAGCTCAATGCCTGTTCGCTGGGTAAATCCAAGATTTCCTTGGAGACCTCCCGTATGGATGAGCAGCACTCGGGAGCCCGGCTTGAAGTACTTTTTTTGCAGCAAATCCCAACAGGCAAAAGCCATTTTTCCCGTGTAGATGGGATCGAGAGGGATGCCGAAAGATTCCCAAAACCAATGGATAAATTCAATCAATTCGGAGGTCCATTTGGCATAGCCCCCATGATGGTACTGCGTCCAGATGGAAACACTTCCTTGTGGCCGAATGCCGTGAGTTTGTAGTAACTGCTTCATTTCCTCTTGGATGCCCTCACCTTTCAAGGCTGAGATTCCGAGCAGTTCCTGTTGGGGGAGGATTGAATTTGCCAATCCAGCAAAAGTCCCTCCTGTACCAATAGGCGTGGCGAGGTGGCTAAAGTGAGCAGCTGTATGGCTCAAGATTTCAGTGGTGCCTTGGATAGCGAGCGCATTGGTGCCTCCCTCCGGGATGAGGTAAAATTCGTCCATCTCTTGTCGGAGTTGGTCTAGGTAATCAGGATGAGTTTTGTCTCGATACAATTCTCGAGAAATACCTTTCAGGACCATTCCTGCATCTTTTGCAGACTTCAGGGTTGGATTTTTCTCATCCGATACTTCCCCTCGGATAATGCCTATGGATTGGAGGCCTAGCAGTTTGGCTGCTGCGGCAGTAGCGTAAATATGATTGGAATAAGCGCCTCCAAAAGTCAGTACTTGCCTATGGTTTTGTTTGAGGGCTTCGGCCAGGTTGTATTTTAGTTTGAAGAATTTATTTCCCGAGACAGTGGGATGAACTTGATCCAAGCGCAGGACTTCTAGTTCTACTTTCAGTTGATCGAGTAGTGGGTGCTTGAGTAGGGTGCTTGGAATGTGTGGGGGGTGAAGCATTCAAACTATTTTGACAAAGTTACGGGACATCCTTCTATTTTTGTGTCATGAGCGAACAGCACCTGGAAGAAGAATTTGAAGAGGATGAGTTAGCCTTGTATGAGCACCATCGTATTTTGGTAGACAAGGGACAATCTTCTGTTCGGATTGATAAATTTTTAACCGAGCGAATTGCGAATGCGACGCGCAATAAGGTGCAGCAGACGATTGATTCGGGAGGTGTTCAGGTCAATGGGCATTCGGTGAAGGCAAATTACAAGATCAAGGGCCTGGATGACATTCGTGTGCTGCTAGAAAAGCCTCCGCGTGATACCGAGGTAATTTCCGAAAATATCGCTTTGGACATTGTTTATGAGGATAGCGATCTTCTGGTAGTCAATAAACCTCCAGGGATGGTCGTGCACCCGGCGCATGGCAATTGGTCTGGAACTTTGGTGAATGGGCTGGTGTATCATTTTCAGCACCTGCCTGAAATGAAAGGCAATGTAGGCCGCCCGGGTTTAGTGCACCGGATCGACAAGGATACTTCGGGCTTGTTGGTGATTGCCAAAACAGAAGAAACCATGGCGCCATTGGCGGCTCAATTTTTTTACCACACCATTCAGCGCACCTATTTGGCCTTGGTTTGGGGTGAGCCAGAAGCGGATGAAGGTACTATCGTAGGGCATGTGGGACGTAGTGCCAAAGACCGCAAGGTGATGGAAGTCTTTCCAGATGGCAGTCAAGGCAAGCATGCGATTACGCATTGGAAAGTATTGAAGCGTCTTCGGTATGTGTCTTTGGTTCAATGTACTTTGGAAACAGGGAGAACGCATCAAATCCGTGCGCACTTTAAATTTTTAGGGCATCCGCTATTCAATGACGCGATGTACGGGGGAGATAAGATTCGAAAGGGGACTCAATTTGCCAAATACAAGAGCTTTATCAACAATTGCTTTGATGCGATGCCAAGGCAAGCGCTGCATGCGATGAGTTTGGGGTTTGTGCACCCCATTACTAAGAAAAACCTCTATTTTGAAGCGCCGCTGCCAGCAGATTTCTCGACGGTCTTGCAGAAATGGGAGCAGTATGTGCAGGTAGATTGAGCGGATTCTTTTTTGTAAAAAGAGAAAAGGAAGAATTCAAAAACACACCTTTTAAACAAACAGGCTGATTTTTATGCCAATTCCTCAATTTTAATTCGCCAAACGAGCAAAAAATTTACAGGTTGATATATTTCAATCGATTTCCTTAAAAATAATGTAAATTTTGAGAAGGAATATTGAAATATATTCAAAATAAGACCCTCATGT
>JBEDEY010000088.1:0-9688 GCA_041175425.1 Bacteroidota bacterium
GTATAAAAACTACCGAATGTAGGAAAAACACGTTTTTAGCAGAAAAAAATGGGGAAAACTGCTCTTCCCCATTTTTCTCTACTTTAGAATCTGATTATCCACTTTTTTACCACTTGCGAGAGAAAAAAGGTTTGAAGTTCAATCAGGTGAGCTGTGGACCGTTGACCGTGGTCTGTCAACGATTATTCGCAAAGTTAAACGTCTCTTTTGAGCTACTGGTACAATTGCGGATAATCATATTTTAGAATTTACGGTACTTGCCATCCAAGAACTTGTTGGCTTTTCGCTCCGCAAATTTTGCCTTCTTGCTATTCCAGTGCAGGGTTTCATTTGGAAAACGACCTGCAATCACCCCGAGTAGGATGGTCTCAGTCAAGCGTGCGGAATATTCAAAAGGAGCACTACACTCGCCTTTCCCCAAACAAGCATCCACAAACTGGTGGTAATGCTTCTTGCTCTCTCCTACATAATCTTTCACTGGAGCACCCAAGTTAAATGGAGTCACATCAAACTGCTTATATTCTCCATCTACAATCCATCTTGGAAGTTGCTGGAAGTGAGGCAATAACAACCTGCCTTTTTCACCCATAAACATGGCACCTTGATCCGGAAGCTTGTCTCCATTCGGAAGCTGCAAATCCTCATGCAAGTCAGGAGCACCTGCTCCATCGTACCATACCCACTTCAAGGTGTCGGTGGTGTAAGGCGTCGCTGGAAATTCATAAGTCACGATATTGTTCTCTGGAAATCCAAAACCGGTTGGCTTTCTGCAGTTGTTGACAATGGTACGGGGCACATCCAATTGAAGAGCATTGTATGGCGTATCAAAAATATGGACTCCCATATCGCCTAGTGTACCACAACCGTAGTCCAACAACTTCCTCCAGTTACCTGGATGGTAGACCCCTTCTTTGAAGTCCCGCTGAGGAGCTGTACCCAACCAGAGATTCCAATTCAAATTGCTGGGAACCGGATCGCTCCCTTTGGGTTCTTTGCCATCAAATCCCCAGTTTTTAGGTGACCAGGCACGCACGGTATGCACCTTCCCAATGATTCCGGATTGAATGAGTAGCGTAGCCAGTTTGTAATCGTAAAACGAATGCACCTGGATTCCCATTTGAGTCACCAATTTTTTGTCTTCTGCCATCTTTTTCATGGCTCTCGCCTCAGTGACATGGTGAGTCAATGGTTTTTGACAGTACACCGCCTTATTCATCTCCATAGCCATCAATGAGGCTGGTGCATGGGTATGGTCTGGGGTGGATACCACGACCGCATCAAACTGATCTTTCATTTCACGCAAGAGCGCGCGATAATCCACGTAGGTCTTTGCATTAGGGAAAAGAGCAGTCGCATTACTTAAGGCATTTGAATCCACATCACAAAGCCCCACTACTTCTACCATGGCATGGCTGGAGATAGCACGAAGGTCTTCCATTCCCATTCCGCCCAAACCTATGTGAACGGTTCTGAGCTTACCTTTGGCGGCTACCTCTGCCAATAGTGCTGGGGCAAGAGATAATCCTGCTATGCCAAGCGCAGACTTCTTGATAAAGTCTCTACGATCGATTACTTGATAATTTTTTTTCATGAAAAAAGGGGCTTCTTGGGTTTAGGGTAATTCTTTAATGTAGATACTCCGGAATCGGACCACATCACCATGGCCCAAAAATCCAATATGTCCTCGGCTTCGCTGAAGCCCTGGGTGTTCTTTTTTGTCTAACGTACCGTTTTTACTGGCTTCCAGGTAATTGCCTTCCAAGATTACCTCTCCATTGAGTACAACGGTGATGTAAGGATGCTGTACGCGTACCTCCTGCTGGTTCCATTCTCCTGTAGGCCGCAAATAACCCCGCTTGGCAGGGATCACCCCATACACCGATCCATGGTATTGGTAGGGTTGAAGGCTTGCATATTTCGTTGCTTCATTATCCAAAATCTGGAGTTC
The DNA here is from genome assembly GCA_041175425.1 of Bacteroidota bacterium. Classification (GTDB taxonomy): domain Bacteria; phylum Bacteroidota; class Bacteroidia; order Cytophagales; family Cyclobacteriaceae; genus Algoriphagus. Next base: position 1,949 of record JBEDEY010000088.1, read on the forward strand.
CTTGCCCACGTATGCAGCATCTCCTTCCAAAGGAGCATGTATGCCCAACCCATTGTTGGCTCCAGGAGTCAATTGAAACTCAAATCGTAGGATAAAATTTCCGTATTCCTTTTCGGTGTATAAATTTCCACCTCCCCCTCCTTGAGGTTCGATGACGATCATTCCATCTTTGACGAGGTAGGAACTTTTGTTACCCACCCATCCTGTCAAACTTTGTCCATCAAATAGGGGTAAAAATCCCTCTTGTTGGGCTTGTAATGAACTTACGGAAAGGCTAAAAAACAGCGCAAGTACAAACCATAAGGTACGTTGGAGTAGTGATTTCATAGCAGAAGACGCCAAAAGGGCATGTACAAATCTAGAAGAGTTCTTCAATTTTTCGCCCCCTTTTATCAAAAATCCACGACTCGAATTGAAAATTACTAAAGGCCTTTGAAATCCTTAAATGGCTTCCGCTAAAATAATCCCCTATTTTTGAAACAGCCTTGCCTGGTTTCGTGTTGAAAGATTGTCACCGGCATGCACTTCAAAAGCTGTTCGGAAATCCTTGGAAATGAAAATTAACTCAAACTTCAGCTATCCCATGATCGCGCTCATTGCATCACTGTTCCTTGCCTGTGGCGGGAGTACTACCCCATCCACTGATTCTCAAAATACCCCAACTTCCGAATCTCCAAAAGAAGTATTCTCGGCTACTCAGCAAGTTGCAACTTTTGCAGGAGGTTGCTTTTGGTGCGTAGAAGCCCCTTTTGAGGACCTTGACGGCGTGATATCCGTGGTATCGGGTTATGCAGGAGGAAAAGAAAAGAACCCAACATATAGCGAAGTAGCAGGTGGCAAAACCTCCCACCGGGAATCGGTTCAAATTACCTTTGACCCAGAAGTGATCAGCTATGCTGAATTGGTGGATATTTTCTGGCAAACCTACGACCCTACAGATGTGGGGGGATCATTTTTTGATCGAGGCACGCAATATGAGTCAGCTATCTTCTTTCACAACGACCAGCAAAAAAAGGTAGCAGAGGAAAGCAAAAAGCGTCTGGATCAGTCCAAACGATTTTCCAGGCCGGTAGCCACTCCCATCATCAAGTTTACCAACTTCTACCCTGCTGAGGACTATCACCAAGATTATTACAAAAAGAGCCCTCAAGATTACTATGCCTACCGCAAAGGTTCGGGTCGGGATGCATTTATCCAAAAGCATTGGCCTGAATTGAGTGCTAAAAAATACCCTGCTCCATCCAAAAATGAACTCAAAAAAGAGTTGAACGAGCTGCAGTACGAAGTGACTATGGAAGGCGCCACCGAATTTGCCTTTGAGAACGAATACAATGGCAATAAGGAGGAAGGAATCTACGTATGCGTCGTAACCGGCGCCCCACTATTTAGCTCCAAAGACAAATACGAATCAGGCTCTGGATGGCCAAGTTTCACCAAGCCAATCGATGCTCGGGTCATTGACAAGCCTGTCGACAAAACCCTCGGCATGATGCGCGTAGAGGTTCGCAGCAAACTTGGAAACTCGCATTTGGGACATGTATTTTACGATGGCCCTGCTCCTACAGGATTGCGCTACTGCATGAATTCCGCCGCCATGAAGTTTATTCCTAAATCCCAAATGGAAGCTACAGGATATGGAGACTACCTTTGGGTGGTGGACTAAGCAGATCTAAACTTTTACTTCAAGCTTGCATTAGCCTAGTAACTTCCGAAAAGTAAGGTTGATTCTGGGTGACTGAACCTTTTTGGTTTTGGGAAGCTGGTATTCCCAATAGTGTTGGCACTGCCCTTCCATCAGCAATAGGCTTACATGGGAGAGTTCAAGACCAGAAGTTTGGAGCGTAAATACACACCTGCATCTACCGCCTGACTGCGGAAGGCAGGGAAGAAGTGAAACAGGCCTGCCTACCGACTTCCTGCATCAAGCAGGAATATAGGGATGCCCGCCTACCGCAGGAAAATAGGCCTGCCTACCGCAGGTAGGTTACTCTTTCGTCCAATAATCAATTACCGTCACCTTATCCAAATGTGGTCCCAAGAGAGCCACAAACTCCTTGTGTGCGGGATGTGGGATATACGTATCACGGTCCGCATCCGAGTGGAAAGTTACGGTAAAGGCATGCGTCAAGCCCTGGTTAAGTCCTTCCGGACTGGAGTTGGTTCCCCATTCAAATCCTTTGATCTCGGTGATTTTTGAGGGTAGTGCTTGAAAAGCTGCGACTATCCCATCAACATCTTGCTGAGAGGAAGTTGCTTTAAATCCAAAAAGGACTACATGGCGAAGAACAGAATCTGGCATAGCTGCGTTTTTAAGATTGATTTCTGGGCTAGGTGTGGTGAGGGTCTCGGCTTCTTTCTCTTTGGGAGCGCAAGAAAGGATGAGAAAAAAAGAAATGAGGTAAATGGGGCTGTTTTTCATGAGGCTGGGTTTAGTGTAGATAGAAGCAAAGTAAATATGCGGTCCTACTTCAATAACTAAATCAAGAAGTAGCTAAAGCTAAACCTATCCATTGAAAAAATGAAATAAAAAATCCCCAAGCGATTGAATCACCTGGGGATTTTACCTCAAGGGTAGTAGTGATTACTTAACCACTTTTACGTTAACGGCATTGATGCCTTTCTTTCCTTGTACTAGTTCGTAAACCACTTTGTCATTTTCACGGATTTCGTGAACCAAACCTGTGTGGTGAACGAATACGTCCTCACTGTTATCAGATGGGGTAATGAATCCAAAGCCTTTGGTTGTGTTAAAGAATTTTACTGTTCCTTCATTCATGATTTTTGAAATTTTAATTTGTTTTTACTCGATTTTGATTGGACTGATTTGAATTAAATTTTTTCTCTACTGGCGGTTCAGGAGGAGTATCAGAGATATTTCCGAATTCATCCACATAAGCGATCATGTTGTCGAGACTTCCATCTTTTGGTTGTCCCTTTCGCTCAAGTTTCTTCTCCATTTTATCTTTCTGCTTTCTCTTCTTCAGTTCCGCCTTTTGTTTTTTGATAAATGTGTTTTGATTTTTTGACATGCAAGTGGTTTAGTTTACAAATGTGATGGCATGACCTACTTTGCCGGCTCTGCCAGTTCTTCCGATACGATGGATGTAGGCATCCATGGTCATCGGTAGCTGATAGTTGATCACATGGCTCACATCAGCTACATCGATCCCTCTGGCGGCAACGTCAGTTGCTACCAACACGCGGATTTCCCCATTTTTGAATTCCTCGATCATTCTATTTCGAAAATTCTGGGACTTATCTCCGTGGATTTGGCCGGCTTTGATACCAGCTTGTACTAACTTTTTAGCTAAACGATCGGCTAATCTTTTGGTTTCAGTAAATAGAATTACTTTCTCCAATTCTGGATTTGCAAACAAGTCTGCTAAGACCTCAAACTTATCTTGACCTTCCGGTACTCGAATCGTTTGCTGTTCAATATTTTCGTTGGTAGTTGCACCTGTGGAAACTTTCACCTCAACAGGATTAGTCAACAATCCATCAATCAACTTTTTCTGTCCTGGTTCTAACGTAGCAGAGAACAACAGGGTTTGGTCTCTCGTACCAATTCTGTTGACCAATTTGTTGACATCTAGGACAAAACCCATATCCAACATGCGGTCAAATTCATCCAAGACCAAGGTGTTCACCTTTCGAAGGTCCAATACTTTTCTATCCGACAGGTCCAATAACCTTCCTGGAGTACCTACAATCACCTGAAGCTTGCGCTCCAATTTCTGATTATCCGAGTTGATATTCGTTCCTCCGATAAAGGTGGCCGAATACAAGGACATGCCAGCAGCAAGGCTTTTGAATTCTTCTTCAATTTGCAAAGCCAACTCTCGAGTAGGCGTCACTACTAGGGCAGTGTAATTACGAGGGTCTTTGAGCGCATGCTCAATGATTGGAATCAAGAAGGCGGCAGTTTTACCGGAACCTGTCTTTGAAATTGCCAATACATCCCTTCCTTTAAGGAGAGGTGCTATGGATTGCTCTTGAATGGTTGTCAGGGTTTCATACCCTTTCGAGAGGATATTTTGAAGCAACTTCGGGCTTAAGCCCAATTCGGTAAAGGTTATCTCGGTTCGAAATCCTTCCTGACCACTCGGCTGTGCTTTCTTTACGAAAAGTCGTGGGTCAAGAGTCGATTCTTTCTTTTTTACCTGTCTTCGATCTGGATTTGCCCCTCGAGCCGGAGCTGGCTTGGTATTTTTCTTGGTAAATTGATTCATAAGTTGGTTTTAAGCTTTAACAGGCTGCATTTCTAATCGACCGAGTTGGTACAGCATTTTTGCATGGGCCTTCAAAGCATCAAAAAATGTTTTCTTTGTGTAATAGGGAATATTAAATTCAGCTGCGGTTGCTTTCACAATCGGAGCGATATTTCGGTAGTGTACGTGGCAGATATCTGGAAACAAGTGGTGTTCAACCTGGTAATTCAAACCGCCAATCATCCAAGAGAATAAGGGGCTGTTTTCCGAATAGTTGGATGTAGTAGCCAATTGATGCAGCATGCGCTCCCCTTCCACAATTCCATTTTCATTGGCTTGAGGAAAAGATACTTCCGGCATGATATGGGCTGTTTGAAATACCAAAGAAATGCTGAGTCCAGTAATAAAATGCAAAAGCAAGAAGGCAAGCAAAATTGAACCTACTCCAAACGGAGAAAATGCAATCGGCAAACCAAGGATAAAGGCATAATAAACCAGTTTCCAAGCAATGATTTTAAGGACCGTATTTCTGTAAACATTCTTTCCTTTGAACAAGCCCATCTTGTAATACCGATCAAATCGGATAAAATCCTTGGAAGTCACCCAAGAAACGGTGGATAAGCCGTAAAATATCCAGGTATACCAGTGCTGAAATTCATGCATCTTGTTTTTAGGTGCATGTGGAGAAAATCGAAGAAAGAATGGCGCATTGATGTCGTCATCACCTTCAGGGATGTTGGTATAGGAATGGTGCAATACATTGTGTTGTATTCTCCATACTGTGGCATTTGCTCCTACTAGGTTGAGCGTATAGCCAAGCAATTTATTAATCTTTGGATTTTGGGAGTAAGTCCCATGAATGGCATCGTGCATGATCCCCATTCCGATTCCAGCCATACCAAAACCACTCACCACATAGCAAGCATACAACTGCCAGGTTTGATCGAACAGACCGAGACTAAGGAAGACAATAGGCAAGAAGAAAATACCCAACATCACCACCGTCTTGAACACCATTTCTTTGTTGGCAAACTTGGTCTGCTGCGTAGAAGTGAAATAAGCGTTGACTCTGCTTCTTAGGGTAAGGGAGAATTCAGACAAGGCTGAATCAGAAAATCGAATGGTCTTAATAATGAGGTAATTTGGGTGAAACTAGTAAATCTGGGTTCTCTAAAGATTGATAACTGCAGGTTTTAACTCAAAAAGAATAATCTTCTGTTGAATTAAAAAGTAGAAGAAAAAGAAGTAAAACCTGTGTTGGAGAACTCTTGATTTGCTACTTGGGGCAGGTGAATCGCCGATGCTAAACTTGGTGACAAGTATCGAAAACATTTTTCCGACTAACAAATGTGATCCTATTAAATGAGAATTCCTAATAAATGAGGGAATTAGCGAATTTCTAGGGGATTAGTCTTTAGCCAATTTCCAATTGATAAGCCCGTTGAAATGCAACAAGTCCACTTTATTGTATTGCTGTGCAGGCAGAAGTTTTTGATTGTCCAAGGGCTCTTTCACTGCCAAAATAAAATGAAAGTCCAGATTTTTTGCCTTTTTGGGGGTATACCTCAAACCCAAATTATGCTGCCTGTAACTTGGAAAATTGTATTTATTGGCTGCGGCATCTTTCGGGTCAGGCAAAACATGAATTCCCGCATAGGTGTATGCCTGTATCCCAGCCTCTTCGAAACGATAGGCAACATAACCTACTGCCGCAGTAACTGTTTCAAACCCTTCATTTCGCTCTCGAGGAACGAAGGTATACCAAGCATCCTTTCCCCATTCTCGAGGGCTTATCCAACGCCCCTTTCCTCCTACCTGGGTTGCACTCAATTGCGCTTCCCAAGGCCCTTTTTTCCAGTTTAACTTCGCTGAAATCGCAAAATTCAGATCATTCGGATTCTTGTATTGCTTCAGAGGATCTACATTACCCCCCTCGCCTAGGCCATGCTGTATCCCAGTTTGAATCCCCGCTGTCCAAGTCCCTAAGGTGTTTTTGGAGGTCTTTTCAAAAGTAGCCCAATAAGTGACAAATAAATTTGCCGCATAGGTCTGTGAAAAACGAAGGCTCTTCCCTCCTTTCATCTTTCCTTCAAGTTCCCAAATCCCTAACCAAGGACTCGTTGTGTTTCCTAAATATGCCGCTGGCTTACCAAAAGGACTTCTGCCCTGCGGAAATAACCCGATGGTTTCCTCTACCGAAAGCCAATCTTTACTTCCTCTCACATTCATCCTGTTGATGGCCCATCCACTCAACTTCCAATTCTTAATTGGAACAAACCAGGCATGTACTCCCTCCACCACCGTTGGAGAAAGCCGACCATCCTGCGCATTTACCCAATCGGTCTGAATGCCCATTTTGCCAACCTTAAAGCCATATCTGGATTGGGTAAAGCTTAGAGAAAGTAATTCTAACCTTCCAAAGAACCGGTCTTGCGGGTCCAATAGATTAAATAAGCCTGATTCATAACGATTCGATTGGCCGGTAACTGGTTCTGATACCCAAAAATCCGAACTCAACGCATTTGCGAATACCCGGTAGCCTACTTGAACTCCCCATTTTTTAGAAACGATTAATTTCCCCCCTACCAAAGAAGTTAACCCTAAGGCATAATCACCTCGGAATGCTTCATGGCTGTAGGAGGTGTTCATCCAATAGCTTCGAAAGCTTAATTCTGGCTCAAACACTACTTTCTTCTCTGCTTCAGGTACCTGAGCCTGAACTAATTTGAAATGAAAGGAAAGCAGAAAAAGGAAAGCAAAAAATCTTAAAAACTTCACTTGCTGGTAGATTTAGCAGCTTTTATGGGTTTAAATGGCCCAAACTTATGCTGCTCTTCGGTGAACGAATCGGAGAAGGGACCGAATGGATGATCCATGGGTTTCTTGGAAATATCTGGCCAGTCCTGTGTGAGGTCTTTCTTGGGTCGCTCCATGCTATTGACATAAGCGGCAAGATCCCAGGATTCCTCATCGCTCAAAATAGGTTGCTCGAAGGTCGCTCCTAAAGGCATATTCGCTTTGACATAGCCCGCAAATCGAGAGAGTCGGTACAGTCCAGCACCATGATTGTAACTATTCTCCCCCCAAAGTGGCGGATACAAGTAGCCAGACCCATCGGGTTTGGCCATTCCTTTTCCATCGGCTTGGTGGCAACTTGCACATTGATTTTCGTAGACCAACTTGCCCTTGGCAGGATCAGCTGCTCGGTCCAAAAGTGGCACTTCATAAATTCCAGAGCCTTTCGGAACTTCTCCTTTGGGGACATCCTTACCCACCCAGTTGATGTAGGCAACCATCGCTTTCATCTCTTTGGAATCTCTAGTCAAGGGTTTACCGTTGAGACTGCGTTCAAAACAATCGTTGATTCGCTTCTGAATATCTTCTTCTGTTCCAGACCTCGCTCTGAATTTTGGATAAGTAGCAGCTACAGCACTGTAATTGTTTCCCAACGGTGCAGTTCCTGCCTGCAAATGACAGTTTTGACAGTTCATCCCATTGGACATCGCTTTCACTTTGCCGTTTGGACCTAGGT
>JBEDEY010000089.1:0-2815 GCA_041175425.1 Bacteroidota bacterium
ACCCTACATCAACTAAAAGCCTTCCAGGCCATTGCCAAATTTCAAAGCATCACCAAAGCTGCGGAAGCAATGAGCATGACACAGCCAGCGGTCTCCATTCAGTTGAAAAACTTACAGGAGCAGTTTGAAGTACCGCTTACTGAAATCATTGGAAAGCGAATTCATATCACGGAATTTGGCCAAGAATTGGTAGACACGGCAGATCGTATTTTTGGGGAACTCGGCCAGATCGAGGAGAAAATGTTGGAGCTCAAAGGGCTTTTGGGAGGAAAAATTCGAATTTCCGCGGTTTCTACCGGAAAATACATCATTCCCTACTTGATGGCGGACTTCATGAAAATTCACCCACATGTAGAAATCAGTTTGGAGGTTTCCAACCGCTACAAGGTGTTGGCTCATTTGCAAGAAAACTCAACAGATTTGGCTTTGGTTTCCCTTTGGCCAGACGAATTAGACTTGGAAAGTATACAGCTAGCCGAGAATAAGTGGTTTTTGGCCTGCTCCCCAGAAAATAAAGAAGCATATACCGCACATATTCAAGCTGGCAACTGGAAAAAAATCCCCTTCCTTCTTCGAGAAAAAGGTTCCGGTACCCGTACCATGATGGAGGAATTTTTCCAAAATCGTGACATTTCTGTAGAAAGTAACCTGGAGCTTGCTACCAACGAAGCCGTGAAGCAGGCTGTAATGGCCGGTTTGGGTGCTTCCTTGCTGTCCAATTTTTCCATGGCTCAAGAACTCAAAGAAGGGAGAATCGCCCTTTTGGAATTGCCCGGACTCCCTATAAAAGCCGACTGGAATCTAATCTGGCTCAAGCAAAAAAAACACTCCCCTGCCGTGAAAGCCTTTATCCGCTGGCTTTCGGAAAATCGAAAAGAAGTGCTTTCCAAACACTTTCCCACCTTGGAGGCGCTCTAGTACCTTTCCATGGACTGTTAAAAAAATTCTATATTTGAAGCTTAAATTTCGTCAACTCAAGAAATGAAAGCAATCGTATTTCCAGGCCAAGGAGCCCAATTCCCAGGAATGGGGAAATCCCTCTACGAAGAAAATCCTATAGCAAAAGCCTTATTTGAAAAAGCAAATGAGCAACTCGGTTTTCGAATTACAGATATCCTGTTTGAAGGTACTGAAGAGGAACTCAAGCAAACCAAGGTAACGCAGCCCGCGATCTTTTTACACTCGGTGATTTTGGCAAAGACTACTCCAAACTTTGCTCCAGACATGGTGGCAGGGCATTCTTTAGGAGAATTTTCTGCGCTTGTCGCCAATGGAGTTTTGAGCTTTGAAGATGGTTTGGCCTTGGTATTTCAACGAGCCCTAGCGATGCAGGAAGCTTGTGAGATCAACCCCTCTTCTATGGCGGCAATTTTAGGTTTGGAGGATCAGGTGGTAGAACAAATTTGCGCTGGCATCACCGAAGAAATCGTCGTGGCAGCAAATTACAACTGCCCTGGACAGCTGGTGATCTCTGGATCTACCAAGGGCATAGAAATCGCATGCGAACTACTTAAGGCCGCGGGAGCAAAGCGAGCGCTGCCACTTCCAGTAGGTGGCGCATTTCACTCTCCATTGATGGAGCCTGCACGGGAGAAACTACAAAAGGCAATCGAAGGAACTCAATTTAATACCCCAATCTGCCCCATTTACCAAAATGTGAGTACGACAGCGGTAACAGATGTGGCTGAAATCAAAGCAAATTTAATTGCTCAGCTAACTGCCCCAGTCAAATGGACCCAATCCGTACAGCAAATGGTAGCAGATGGTGCCACCGAATTTGTAGAGTGTGGACCTGGCAAAGTACTGCAGGGCTTGGTTAAAAAAATCCACCCCGAAGCAATCGTATCCGGGCTATAATCTTAAAACTCCCACCTTTAAAGTGGGAGTTTTTAGTTGACTTCCTGCCAAACTGAAACCTGCCCTTGATCTGTGCATTCGGCAAGTAACTCAAGGGATGTTTTCCCTAGTACAGGATGGATTTTTGTTGGCAGAATTTCAGCCAAAGGCTGTAGCACAAAACTTCGTTGCGCAATGTAAGGATGTGGGATACTAAGGGCTGGGGTATTCCAAACTTCTGCTCCAAAATAAAGGATGTCGATGTCAATCGTTCGATCTCCCCAATGCTGCTCCCGTGTTCTCCCCAGTGCCAATTCAATTCCCTGGATTAATTTCAATAGGCTATTTGGATCCAGATCGGTCTGAATACAAACTACTTGGTTTAAAAAATTCCCGTTGGTCGCCACTCCTCCCCAGACCGCTGTTTCATAAATTTTGGAACAGCCAACAAGGGTTACCTGATTGGATAAGGCCTCAATTGCAGTTTTGAGATAGGCAGCTCGATCCCCTTTGTTGCCACCAATTCCCAACACAACTTCAGTTAGCATTCCTCGTTAGTATAATTTTTGTAAAGCTTGCTCAAATTAGGCTAAATTTACAGTCATAAACGAACTAATATGAAGTTTCTAGGTAATGTCTTGGCCGTCATCGTGGGCCTTTTTGTATTCAGCATTGTATCAATGCTTATTTTTTTCGGGATTATAGGATTGGTGGCTTCCTCTTCTGAGAAAGAAGTGACCTTGGAAAAAAACTCCATCCTGCACCTAGATCTCAATGGCCGCACCTTAGTGGAGCGTACTTCAGAGGAAGATTTGGTATTTGGCTCATTTCTAGATCCTTTTGGCGGAGAAAATACTGCCGGATTGGTGAATTTAAAAAAGGCCATTGGGGAGGCAAAGACCAACGAGAATGTAAAAGGAATTTACCTCAACGCCGGATTAATTGGCGCTGGGCAAGCGGGCTTGTTGGAGCTTAGAGA
>JBEDEY010000090.1:0-11958 GCA_041175425.1 Bacteroidota bacterium
TTGAATGCCTACGATAAGTTGATCGGAGAGGAGTCCAAGGACAAGGAAGCCAAATTGGAATTGTTTATCCCACCAGGACCACGTTTGGGAGCAAAGGTGATTGAGGTAAACCAGGTGTCCAAGGCCTATGGAGATAAGTTACTTTTTGAAAATCTTAGCTTCTCCTTGCCTCAAGGAGGTATTGTTGGGGTGATTGGTCCCAATGGAGCTGGAAAATCCACCCTATTCAAGTTGATCACGGGGCAGGAAAAACCTGACTCGGGCAATTTTGAGGTGGGTGAAACAGTGAAATTGGCCTATGTAGATCAGGAACACGACAAGTTGGATCCCAACAAAACCGTGTACCAGTTGATCTCCGATGGCAATGAATTGATGAAGCTGGGCAACAAGGAAGTCAATTCCCGTGCCTACGTGTCCAAGTTCAACTTTGCAGGTTCGGATCAAGAGAAAAAAGTAGGGGTGCTTTCCGGAGGAGAGCGCAACCGCGTGCACTTGGCGATTACACTCAAGGAAGGCGGCAACTTGCTACTTCTTGATGAACCGACCAACGACTTGGATGTGAATACCCTTCGGGCATTGGAAGAAGCCTTGGAAAATTTTGGAGGCTGTGCAGTGGTGATTTCCCACGACCGCTGGTTCTTGGATCGTATTTGTACGCACATCTTGGCTTTTGAAGGAGATTCGCAGGTAGTTTGGTTTGAGGGCAACTTCTCTGACTACGAGGAAAATAAGAAGAAGCGCCTAGGCGATGTAATGCCCAAGCGCATTCGCTACAAGAATTTGAAATAAACCTTTGAGGTCTTCTACACCTTTGAGGTCTTTTTCAGACCTCGAAGGTTTTATTTCTTGCTCCTTTGAGGTCTTTTTCAGACCTCGAAGGTGTAATAGTTAAACCGTCGAGGTTCTTTGAAATGGCAACGGTTTTCTTCAGACCTCGAAGGTGTAACTTGTTTTCCCTTTCCTTCATTCGCGTATTTGCCGACAAAAAATTAGAAAAATGAGTAGCATTCGATTTTTGGGACTTTCCATTCTTCCGATCTGCCTTCTTCTTTCCCTCGGCGCTTGTCAGGAATTCATCCACAATAGCTTTGATACCTTTACCGGAAAGATTGTGGATGTGGAGGGTAAACCTGTAGCTGATTTGGAGCTTATTCTTACCCAAGACCTTGATTTTGGGGTATCCCAGCCTCCGGTTGCCAAATCCATTATTTATAGAGTGAAAACCACCAATCGTGGGGAGTTTCGCCTAGTTGTCCCTGCCCGAACGGATATTTCATTCAATACGGAGTATTTTTTGCTACTGTCTGCACCGGTCCAATTTGAATTGGAGGACTCGGGAATGCCTGCGCTTTATCGGTATTTTTCATTTTCCACAGCGGATAGAGCTGCTGACGGGGTGATTGATTTGGGTACCTTAAAAATTGTCCGCGAATGATCCGAAGAAGCCTGGTTGTGGTGCTAATCCTACTTTGGGGTAGTTTTCCTGCTTTCTCGCAAGAGATGAAAAAGGAGGGAGGGACACCCAAGGGACAGTTTAACTTCGCTCCTGGGGCGGAACTGCTGTACCGTAGCTATGAAAAGGGGAGCTTTTTGGGCGATACCTACACGACGGGACTGGGCTACCGCTTGAAGGTGGATTTTGAGTTTTCTGGCTATCCAGGCATAGGCCTTTATTTTGGGACTCAAGGGTCCAGCATTCAGCCCAATCGCTTCCTAGGTGGATTTTTTAAGGAAGTGCGGATGCCTGAAACTGGAATTTACCTTTTCCATCAAGTGCCTGTTTTCGAAAATCTTACCCTCCGGGGCGAACTTGGGTATGGGCAATTGCAGGTGATTCATGGCCTGAGTCCTTCTCGATTTATTCTGGATTACGCTCATTTTTCGGGAGGGCTAGTCGCAAACTATAATCTGGCAAAGGAAGTGCTGGGTATTTTTGACCTCAACTTGGTTTTCGGAGGGAACTATGGGTTCCTAAATGGAAACAAAATCGTCATCAATGACTTGGATCGAACCTATGTGCAGCGTGCCACAGCCGTTCAGGGGGTCTTCGGAGTTAAGGTGAGGTATTTGTAGGATGACTCCCTTGGCTGCCGATTAGCCGAGTTTAAAAAACTGGCTTGCGGGCTGCATCATCCATTTCCAAACTGGCAGTACAGCAATTCCATCCAGCACATCCTCCTGATTCCAAGTCAGTAAAACTCCTTGGGATGCCTGAGTTTCGTCCAAGGCTGCCCTTAATCCTTTCAGTTCGCGCTGCAGGGTATCTGTATTCAGATCCCAGCAAACTTGCACAGCCCCGATGATTTCTTCGTTCCACTTGATCACAAAGTCACACTCCGAATCCTTGGTCTGGAAATATTGAATTTCGTTAAATGACCTCCGAAGGTGGAGGTAGACGTAATTTTCCAACTTTCTTCCCTGGTCTTTGCTGAAGGAGAGGGAATTGGCGGAAGCCAATGCAGGGTCCACGCAAAATGCCTTTTTGGGATTGGCCAGCTGCTTTCGGATGGAAGGCGAGTACATGGGGATCAGATCAAATAAGTAGCTTTCGGCCAGGTATTCGCAGTAGTCGATGACTGTACGTACGGATTTGATCTCAAGCAAACTTCCGATTCGGGCGTAGCTGAAGGGTTTGGCGATATTGGAAGAGAGGAATACCCCTAGCCGGATTAGGGCTGTTTCATTGCTGATGTTTCTCCGTACAGCCACGTCGCGGGTGAGGATATCCCGCAGGAGAGTCCGCAGGTAGTCTGGGTCCTGATTTTGCAAAAACTCAGGAAAGCCGCCCGATTGAAAGTAAGTTTCAAAGGTCTCCGCGCCAGGAGAAAGCTGCCTGAAAAGCAAAAATTCGGTGTAGCTGAAAGGAAAAAGTTCCACTTGCTTGTATCGCCCAGTGAGTCGTGTGCCTAATTCTCGGCTAAGCATGCTCGCATTCGAACCCGTGATGTAGAGTTTCTCCCCTTTTTCGTGTAGGGAGCGGGCAAATATTTCCCATCCCACCACCGTCTGAACTTCATCCAGAAGAATGGAGGTTTTTCCCAGTTCATCGCGCAGCTGCGCTAGTTTGGGAAAATCCGATGCTTCAAAATCCACAAGCCGTGGATCTTCAAAATTTAGGTAGAGCCCAGGGGAATCATTGGGAAGGCTTTTTCGGATCAACACACTTTTCCCACAGCGCCGAACACCACTTACCACCAAGATTTGATTGGAGGGTATGGGGATAGCCATTTCCCTAGAGATGAGCTTTTTTTGGAGGAAATTTTCGTTTTGCTCCGCAATTACGTGGGTAAGTAGGTCTATAGATATCATTCAACTCATTGTAAATCACACAAATATAATAGCTTGTATTTCAAATACAAGCTTTCGTGTATTTCAAATACAAGCTATTTTCAAAGGTGTTTTCGCCCTTGAGGTCAGATCCCTTGGATTTTTAGGGGCACTTTGATTTTTCCGTGCTCTTTTTTCGTTCTTTGTTGTGGAATTTTTTCCATACCAGCCTATTGACCTATGCGACAACTACTCCTTAGACCCGGAGCAGAAGAATTGAATTATGAAATCCGGGGGATAGTAAAAAAAGCCAGACAAATTGAAGCCCTCGGCTATCCCATGATTTGGGAAAATATTGGTGATCCGATACAAAAGAGTAACCAACTGCCGGAATGGATGAAAACAATCATCGCTGACCTACTCAAAGAGGATAAGACCTATGGCTATGCCGATTCCAAAGGAGTGCTCGAAACTCGGTCATTCCTTGCCCAGCTCAACAATGACAAAAAAGGAGCTCAAATCACTGCTGAAGATATTTTATTCTTCAATGGATTGGGGGATGCGATAGCCAAACTGTACCAGTTCTTGATTCCCACAGCACGGATTATTGGACCTTCTCCGGCCTATTCTACCCATAGCTCCGCGGAAGCTGCCCACGCAAATACTGCACCAATTACGTACAAACTTGATCCGGAAAATCAATGGCTTCCTGATATGGAGGATTTGTACCTGAAGGTGAAATACAATCCCTCCATCGTAGGAATTTTGATTATCAATCCGGATAATCCAACTGGCATGGTCTATCCCAAGGAGGTTTTGGAGGATTTTGTGAAAATCGCAGAGGAGTTTAGCTTACTCCTGATTTCGGACGAAATCTACCACAACATTACTTACAATGGGGTCAAGGCAGTGGCCTTATCAGAGGTGATTGGAAATCGTCCCGCTATTTCTTTAAAAGGGATTTCGAAAGAGTTTCCTTGGCCAGGAGCAAGGTGTGGCTGGATGGAATTTTACAACCGAGAGTCGTCTAAAGAATTTTCAAAGTTTTGTCAAACCCTTGAAAATGCAAAGATGATTGAGGTTTGTTCCACAATTTTACCTCAATTGGCTATTCCAAGAATCATGAGTCATCCGGATTACCATTCCTATCGTGAGCAAGCCAATGCACAAATTGGCAAGCGAAGCGATTGGATGCGCGAGATTTTGGGTGATATTAAAGGAATCACATTTAATCCTACCCAAGGTGCTTTTTACAATACCATTGTATTTGATGAAAAAAATCTGAATGCTCTTCAAACGCTACCGATCGAAGATGAGCGGCTTCAAAAATTAGTGGATAGTTGGCTGAGTGAACCGAATATGCCATTGGACAAGCGATTTGTGTACTACCTCCTTGCTTCTGAGCGGATCTGTGTGGTGCCGATCTCGTCCTTTTGTTCGGATTTAAGAGGATTCCGCGTAACACTACTAGAGGAAAATGAAGCTGAATTTAAACACACATTTGAAAGGTTAGGCAAAGCGATTCAGCGCTACCTGGCCTCTTGAGGAAATTAGTGATTGTCATGCCCTCTGACCTTGATTTTTGGATTGGGGGTTAGTTTTTCTTTTTCATCTACTTCTAACGTTGAAAAGTTGCCAAGATCGGGCTGCCCGGCATTGACCCAGGCGGTGTACCAAAAATCAGCAATCATCTTGATGGAAGCGCGCATTTGTCTTTCCACTTGCCCATCAAGCGCAAGGGAGTATGCCTCGGTAAATTCTCGGGAATAGACCCGTACCGTCACCCCGTTCCGCTCCTCGTAACTGTATTTTTGATCGACAGGAAACTGCAGGCTGAGGATTTTTTCGATGCGTAAGACAGAGTCCACCTGCGAATGAGAC
This sequence comes from Bacteroidota bacterium, assembly GCA_041175425.1. Classification (GTDB taxonomy): domain Bacteria; phylum Bacteroidota; class Bacteroidia; order Cytophagales; family Cyclobacteriaceae; genus Algoriphagus. Next base: position 5,149 of record JBEDEY010000090.1, read on the forward strand.
TTGGCGACGGTTTCCCAAAGTGCTTGCTGGGGGTCAGCCACATACCTTGCCTTACCCACCCAAAAGGAGTAATTCTTGGCCAGCAACTCGGGCACCCTACTTTCCCAGAAGCCATGGATACCCGCTTGCCCGGTCAGCTGCCCATTGTAATTTTTGGTGGTATGCAAGGGGACATTCAAGTCCCCGAGGTAATGACCTAGATCTGCGGATAAGCGCAGAATCGCTGTTTTGTCTTTTGTAGCAAAGGCTTTGGTCAAACTAAAAAAGGTGAGATAGGCGGACCAAGGCCCGATACCATGCGCCCGCAAGGAGTCTTCTGGGTATTTTTGGATCGCCTCCGCCCAGTATTTTGGGAGCATATACAAGGCACTATCTCCATAGTAATCCAGATCGATGTAGTGTTTTTCGGCCTCCCCCTTTACCGCATAGCGTCTTCGATCCGGGTTCACCGCATTTTCAGAAATAAATCGGAGTTCCCGTTTGTAGAGGGGAAGCATCTCAGGTGGAAGTGAAAATACCGCTTGACGATTGAGTAAAGCATGTCCATAAAAACCCCAGAAAGAAATTGGAACTGGAAAAAATGGAAAGATCAAAAAAGGAATAATTAAAAAATTCATGATTCAATCTACAGGAAATTCATCTATAAACCTGCTTAAATGGACTTTTTTAGCCTGTTTGGAGTGCTTTTTTTTAAATTTTTATCTGGTTACACCCAACTTACTTCAGGAATGTTCAAAATTCCTTTGGCAGAATTAATTATTTCCAATAACTTTGCATTCCCGTTCAAAATAGGACGACAACAAGAATTAGAAAATTAACTAGATATGGCAAATCATAAATCAGCTCTGAAGAGAATTCGCGCCAACGATGTGAAGCGTTTGAGAAACAGATACCAGGCCAAGACCACCCGAACTTTCATCAAAAGACTTAAGGCGGCTACGGATAAAGTAGAGGCGATGGAGTTGTACAAGAAAGTTTCTTCCATGTTGGACAAACTGGCTAAGAAGAATGTCATTCATAAAAACAACGCAAACAACAAGAAGTCAAGATTGGCTAAAGTTGTAAGCGCTTTGGGATAATTAATCCCATCAAAAAATCAAACCCTGCCTTCAAGCAGGGTTTTTTTATGCCTTTTTTTAATTAGATTTATCTGATTATCCGCTTTTTTCACCACTAACTAGAGAAAAGAAGGTTTGAGGTTCAATTAGGTGTGCTGTGGACTGTGGACAGTCAGCTGTCGACGGATTATCCGCAGGATTTAAGTTAAGCCTTAAACACCTGGAGTAATTGCGGATAATCCAATTACTTTTTAACCTACTTTATGTACAAATCCACCTCCATCAAAATTTTTGAGTTGGCCGAGGAAGATCGACCTCGTGAGAAACTACTCCTCAAAGGCAAAGCGGCACTTTCCGATGCTGAGCTAATCGCAATTTTGATCGGTACGGGTACCGCTGCCTGCAGTGCCGTAGATCTTTCTCGCATGCTCTTGGCTTCAGTCGGCAACAACCTGGCCGCCGTGGCTAGAATGTCTATTTCAGATCTAACCAAGTTCAAAGGTATTGGGGAGGCCAAGGCCATTTCGATCATGAGCGCTTTGGAACTTGGTAGGAGGAGAAAAGAGCAAGAATCTCCCAAACTCCTAAAAATCACCGGTTCCAGGCAGGTCTACGAGCTGATGCGACCCGATCTCTACGATGAACCAGTGGAGCAGGTGTTTCTCCTGTTGTTGAATCGAACCAATGGGGTAATAAAAAAGGAGCACGTGAGCCGAGGGGGAGTAACTGCTTCGGTGGTAGATCCCAAAGTGGTTTTCAGATTTGCTTTGGAACAAGGGGCGCATTCCTTAATTTTGATCCATAACCATCCAAGTGGCAACCTTCAGCCTTCGGATGCTGACAAACGCCTCACCGAACGCTTGCAAAAAATTGGGAGAGAGTTGGAAATACCCCTGGTAGATCATTTGATTTACACCGATCAGGGCTATTTTAGTTTCGCCGACGAAGGGATGATGTAGCTTTGGGGAGCTTTCTTTTCCCCTTGCTCAAACCATGGAACCCGAAGGCGTGTTTGGATACTAAAAGTTAATTAGCACACGTGAAATCAAGCCATCTTATTCTCCTTGTAGCTACCCTAGTGATCTTGGGGGCCGTCACTTACATGTTTACCGCTGCAGAAAGCCCCGAAGATTACATCGAAAAAATCGAGAAGGAACGGGAGCGGCAGTTCAAATACATCCGTTTCAATGTTGAATCTCCTTTGACAGAGGAGCAAAAAAGAGGCTTGCAAAGCCTGACCTTCTACCCCATCGATCCTGCATACCGGGTAAAAGCCAGATTGCTACCCATTGAAATCAAAAAAATTAGGGAGGTCCCCTTGACAGATGGAAGTACGGAACGCTACCTAGAACATTCCTTTGCCGTATTTGAGTTGGGAGGAAAAACCAACAAACTCCTCTTGATGCAGTCGCTGAATGAGTCGGACATGCGCAATTATTTTCTAGCCTTTGCAGATGAAACTTCCGGCAAAGCAACCTACGGTGGAGGGCGTTACTTGAATGTGCGTCAAGACGGAAAAAACAGCATCACGATCGACTTCAATCTGGCCTTCAATCCCTATTGTGCCTACAACCCGGACTTTGCTTGCCCCCTTCCGCCACGGGAGAATATCTTGGAAATCGCCATTCCGGTAGGGGAGAAAAATTACGATAAATGATCGCCGCTCAGGCAAATCTTTTAAATTTGCAACTTACCCACTAACTGCTCACGCGCCTAGTTCGGAATCGCGAGATTTGCTTACCTAATGCCCTATGAAAATATCCATTAATAGACTCAAGGAGTACCTCTATTTGAATGAAAGCCCAGAAGAGATTGCGGCGCTACTCACCCAATCTGGGCTTGAAGTAGAGCATCTAGAGACCTTTGTGTCTGTACCTGGAGGCTTAGCGGGACTAGTAATCGGAGAAGTTCTTACATGTGTCAAGCATCCCGATGCAGACAAGTTGAGTTTGACCACGGTCGATATTGGACAGGAGCAGCCTTCGCAGATTGTTTGTGGGGCTTCGAATGTAGCCGCAGGACAAAAAGTAGTGGTTGCCACGGTAGGAGCTACCTTGTACCCTAGTACTGGCGAACCTTTTGAAATCAAAAAAGCAAAAATCCGAGGCCAAGCGTCTGAAGGGATGATTTGTGCGGAAGACGAGATCGGCATCGGGACTTCCCATGCTGGTATCATTGTGTTGGATACAGACCTACCCAATGGCAGTCCTGCATCTGAATACTTTGAAGTGACCCAGGACCTTATTTTAGAAATTGGACTCACGCCCAATCGCGCAGATGCGGCCTCTCACTTGGGAGTTGCCCGGGACCTTAAAGCCCTATTGCGTAGAGACTTGTGTTTGCCAATAGAGCCCACTATCCAAGTGGAAGCTGCTGGCCCTTCCCTCGAGGTGGTCGTTGACCAAAATTCCGATTGCCCTCGCTATGCGGGTATTGTACTTACGGGGATTCAGGTCAAACCTTCTCCTCAGTGGCTGCAGCATTTTCTTCGTTCTTTGGGCTTGGAACCCATCAACAACGTGGTTGACATCACCAATTATATCTTGCACGATTTGGGACAGCCGCTACATGCATTTGATGCTGCCAAAATCGGGGAAGGGAAAATCCGCGTAGGCAAGCTCCCAAAAGGAAGCACTTTTGTGACCCTAGACGGAAAGGAACGAAAGCTATCCGGGGAGGAGTTGATGATTTGTGATCCGAAGGGCGGGATGTGTATCGCCGGGGTTTTTGGTGGCGCAGTATCAGGTGTTTCTGAGCAAACGACAAGCATCTTTTTGGAGTCTGCCTATTTCTCTCCAGACGTGATTCGTAAAGGGTCTCAGATTCATGGCTTGAAGACGGATGCATCTTTCCGATTTGAGCGGGGTACCGATCCCAACATGCCGGTCTATGCCTTGAAGCAAGCCGTGCTGCTTTTGCAGCGCTATGCTGGCGCAAAAATCGCTTCGGAGGTAGTGGACCATTATCCGCAGCCTAAAGCTGATGCACAGATTGAGGTAAGTTTTGGCCACATCAACCGACTGATAGGTAAAGTAATTGATCCAGAGGAAGTCGTAGCCATTTTAGAAGGACTCGATATTGCTGTTTCTGAGCGAACGGAGACCGGATTTGTGGCTACCGTGAAGCCTTACCGCGTGGATGTCACCCGCGAAGCGGACATCATCGAAGAGGTATTGCGTATTCACGGGTTTCAGCAGGTGCCGCTATCTGAAAAACTCAGCACCGATTTCTTAGCCGAACACCCGGTAAAGGATGTGGCGAAGTTACAGTATCGCCTCACTGAGATGCTTGCCAATCAAGGTTACTTTGAGATGGTTACCAATAGTTTGACCAGCCCGAAATACGTTGAAAAAGCCGGGTTTTTGGATGCAGAAACTACCGTGGAGATCTACAACAAACTCAGTGAGGACCTTGGCGTGATGCGCCAAACGCTCCTTTTCTCTGGCTTAGAGGTGTTGGCACACAACATCAATCGTAGACAAACTGATCTGAAGTGCTTTGAATTTGGTACGGTCTATCAAAAGAAAGCCGAAGGGGGGTACAAGGAGTCGAGACGCTTGGCGATTTTTCAATCTGGAAACAGCACATCCGAAAGTTGGGTGGCCCCGGCCAAACCGTTTGCCTTCGCAGATGTATATGCGACCGTGACCCAGATCTTGGAGCGCTTGCATGTGGAGGTGAGTCAAGTGGAAGTAATTGAAACGGCACCTTTTGCCTATGGACTGAGTTTGAAGCTCGGGGAAAAGGTAGTAGCTACTTTGGGATTAGTGGAGGAGAAGGCACTCAAGTTGGCCGAAGTAAGGCAAGAAGTGTGGTATGCCGAATTGGATTGGGATCTATTGGCGAAAAAATCATCTCCGCTGAAAAAATTTGTGGAGCTCTCCAAGTTTCCCGAAGTGCGACGAGATCTTTCCTTGGTCATTGACCAGGAGGTGTCCTATGACCGCGTCAAAAAAGTAGCGGAGAAGGCTGGAGGCAAACTTTTGAAGCGAATGGATGTATTTGATGTCTACCAAGGAGATAAGTTGGGACAGGGTAAAAAAGCCTATGCACTAAGCTTTATCCTTCAAGATCAAGAAAATACCTTGACCGATAAGGAAATTGACAAAACTATGAGTAACTTGATTCATGCCTTTCAAGATCAAGTGGGGGCAATCATCCGTAGCTAAGACATGATTCACGAGGAATTACAAAAACTTGAAAAACTTTCTGTTCAGGTAAGTAAAAAGGTTGAGGCCTTGACTGCTGAAAATGAGCGGCTAAATGCACGATTGGCGGAGCTTGAACAACAGGTTCAGGAGAAGGATGTCGCCTTGGATCATTTTAAAAATAAGATTAAAATTAGTAACATTGTGGACAACCGACCGGTAAGCCCTGAGGATACTGGCGAAATGAGTGACTTAATCAATTCCTATATACAAGAAATCGATCAGTTGATTACCCACCTATCCGAATAATATGGAGACATTAGCCATTAAGGTAAAAATCGGAGATCGTGAATATCCCATGCGCGTGAAGCCTGAAGATGAGGGCAAGATTCGGCATGCAGGACGGGTAATTAATGAGAAGTTAAGAAAGTATAAATCTGAGTTTGGCTTGGATGATTCTACTGATTTATTGGCCATGGTGGCCTTTGATTGCATGGTAGAATCCCTCGAGACCAATGCAGGAAATGCGGAAGATAGCGAACATATTCAGCGCAGTCTTGCCCATATATCGGCTTTGCTTGGCAAGGCTGTTTGAGATTAAGTTTTTTCCATTTTGCTAATTTTCGGTGCCGGTAGGTGAACCTTTATATATTCACTACTATGAACGCACTCGCATTTATCATCCTAGCAGCCCTCGCAGGGCTTGGCGTAGGAGCAGCCCTAACCGGCTTTTTTTTAAAAAGTAAACATGCAAAGCAGGAGGAGGAAACCAAAGATCGGATTAAATCCATGCTTAGAGAGGCGGAGTTGACCGCTGAAACCATCAAAAAAGACCGCATGCTAGAAGCCAAGGAGAAATTCTTGAAGCTGAAGGCGGAGTTTGACGAGGAAACCAACAACAAGAAAAACTTGATCATCACCAACGAAAATAAGGTGAAGCAAATGCAGCAGCAGGTGACCAAAGATCAAGAAAACATCAAGCGTAGAGAAGCAGAGCTCGACTCCAAAAAAGAAAACTTAACTGCGCAATTGCACGCCGTTCAAGTGAAAAAGGAGGAGCTAGATCGCGTGACCAACCAGCGAATTGCTGACCTGGAAAAACTCGCAGGATTGAGCAGAGAAGAGGCAAGAGAACAATTGGTCAACATGCTGACCGAAGAGGCTCAAAGCAAGGCTTCCTCTCAAATCAAGGACATCCTAGACGAAGCCAAATTGACTGCGACTAAGCAGGCCAAAAAGATCGTATTGGACACCATTCAGCGTACAGCGACCGAGCATGCAGTCGAAAACTGTGTCTCGATATTCAACATTGAAAGCGACGATATCAAAGGTAAAATCATCGGTAGAGAAGGTCGTAACATTCGTGCACTCGAAGCAGCTACAGGAGTGGAAATTGTCGTAGATGACACCCCGGAAGCAATCATCATTTCTGGTTTTGATCCAGTTCGAAGAGAGATTGCACGCCTTTCCCTACACCGCTTGGTGCAGGATGGACGTATCCACCCAGCACGTATCGAAGAGGTAGTTGCCAAGACAGAGAAAAACATCGAAGAGGAAATTGTAGAGATCGGGGAGCGTACCTGTATCGATCTCGGCATCCATGG
>JBEDEY010000091.1:0-8113 GCA_041175425.1 Bacteroidota bacterium
CTCGGACAATGACCTTGGAGGTGGCAAACAACAAGTCCTCCTTAAACAAATCCATCCGCCCCTTGTAGGCTACCTCTGCAGCAAGACGTGTAAATTTGGTTTGTCCCTCTTCGGTATATTGCTGCGCATTGAGATCCAAATTACTCTGCAGACGCTCTTCTGGAGAATTGTAAATGTAAATTCGGGGTTTCGTGTAGGCTACATAGCCAATATTTTGAGTCAACTTATTGAATTCAGACTCCAAATACTCAATGGCCATCTTGGCATTTACCCCGCCTTTGTCGTAGTAATAGACCTCAAAATTGGCTGAAGTATAGAAATACCAGCTGAACTCCTTGTGCTGGACACGGTTTTTGCCAAAGCGCTCCTGATCAAATTGAGCCCATGCTTCCGCACCGCAGCCAAGAAAGAGGATTAAAAAAAGGTATCGAAATACACGCATTCGCATTTCCAACGATTGAGTTAGGTTTTAAATATACTTAAAATACCGAGAGATCGAAACCTCCTCCGGTAGTGGCCGCCCTTCCAAAACAAAATCCCGCATTGCCGCACTAAAATAAGGAACCAAAGACACTCCCTTTGCACCAAATCCGTTGAAGATGTAAACGCTATGTGCTTCAGGATGTTTTCCTAAAAATGGTTTTCTATCTTTTGTTGCAGGTCGAATCCCCACTCTGTGCCCACAAATCTCTTGAACCGGCACACGAACCACTTCGGTTAACTTATCCAACAATTCATTTTTGGCTGTTTCTGTTGGCCCTACCTCTAGATCATGCCAAGTATAGGTGGATCCTACCCTAAAATTCCCATTGGCTAAGGGCACTCGAAAAACACCCCGATTGACAATAAAGGGAGGTGCGAAATTCTGCTTCACTTCTAAGATCTCCCCTTTAACAGGAGCGAAAGGTAAAAATGAAAAATACCGGGACTGCATCGACCCTAGTCCATTGCAATAAATCACTGCCTTTGTCTTAATGGATCCATAACTCCAGCCAGCATCCCCTTCCTGTAGCAGATTTTCTTCCTTAAACTCTTCCTGAATTAACCTATCCCCAAAATAGGCAACCATCCCCTCCAAAAAGGTGGGAATGTCTAGCCAACCAGAAAGCTGAAGCTTCACTCCTCCAAAGGGATCTTTGAGATTTTCATCCTGGCTCTCCACCTCAATTTTTTGAACAAAGGGCTGTAGCGCAGGATCGCTTGAATGGCCCATCCATTCATTCTGTTCTTCGATCGATAGAAATGGACGATAAATGGATTGCTGAGTCAAAAACCTCCTGCCCGTCACCTCTTCGAGTTCTTGATAAAAAGGTACTATTTCCGGAAATAAGAGTTCCCCCTTCCAGGTTTTGACCATTTTTCTTCCAGTAACGGGATTGAATAAACCGGCCGCCACATGGCTGCTTCGATTCGCTTCGGGCTGATCCAGCAGCACGACTTGTTTGCCTTCTTTAATTAATCGATAGGCCAAGGCAGAACCAGCCAACCCTTGTCCAATGATTAAAAAATCAATTTCCATGTCCTAAATTAAGCCCATAATTCTTTACTTTGCTTTAATCTCTTCGACTTTTCACATGCTTCAAATCAAGTGCTTCACCTTCAACCCTTTTCAAGAGAATACCTACCTGCTTTACGATGAGGAAGGAATAGCCACATTGATTGATCCAGGATGCCATACCGAAGCTGAAAAAAGAGAATTGGAAGCATTTATCTTGGAAGAAAAACTGCAAGTAACCCAATTGCTCAACACCCACTGCCACATCGACCATGTACTAGGCAATGCCTGGGCCATCGATCGGTTTCAAGTATGCCTACAAATTCATGCCTTGGAAGTTCCTGTCCTAAAATCAGTGGAAGTATATGCTCCCAATTATGGCTTTCGAGACTATGTTCCTTCTACGGCAAGCTCATTTCTAACTGAAGGCCAGGAAATTCAGGTAGGCAAAGAAAAATTACGCTGTATTTTTGTTCCAGGACATGCACCAGGCCACTTGGTATTCTACCATGAAGCTAGTAAGCGCTGCATTGCAGGAGATGCACTCTTCAGAGGAAGTATCGGCCGCACCGACTTGCCAGGTGGAAACCATGCCCTGCTCCTAGAAAAAATCAAATCTCAGCTATTTGTGCTCCCTGAAGAAACCCTGATTTATCCCGGACATGGCCCTGAAACCAGCATTGGTTATGAGAAAAAAAACAACCCCTTTGTAGGCCTAAAAGCACAGTCGTGAACCTAAAAGCACAGCTCCCCAACTTCATTACCCTACTAAACCTCCTTTCTGGTGTCTTGGGAATCATCTGGGTTCTAGATGGACAGCCCCTTTACGGAGCCTATTTTGTGATCTTAGCGGCCATCTTCGACTTTTTCGATGGATTTATAGCCCGATTGTTGAAGGTTCAAAGTGACATGGGTAAAGAGTTAGACTCCTTGGCGGATGTCGTTTCATTTGGTGTACTTCCAGGAATACTCCTCTATTCCTTGACCAAGACCCAAACTGACTCCCAATTTCTCCCTTATCTGACGCTCATTGTCCCGATGCTATCTGCCTACAGACTGGCGAAGTTCAATTTGGACACCAGACAAAGTGATCGATTCATTGGGCTCCCTACACCTGCCAATGCCCTGCTGCTTACTACAATCCCTCACTTGGCCGCCCATTGGCCTGAATTAGCCCCCTGGCTAAGCAGTCCCATCGCTTTGGTCCTGCTTGCTTGGATCACTAGCTTACTTTTGGTTGCTGAACTTCCACTAATTGCCTTGAAGTTTAAAAACAGCAATTTCGCAGACAATGCCTATCGATATACCCTGTTGTTTTTTGGTGCATTTTGCTTCGCTTGGTTACAATTAGCCGGAATTCCTCTAGTGATTCTTGCTTACCTCCTACTTTCGGGAATGGAAAACCTGCTGCATAAAAAATGAGCAAGCAAGGGGTTGCCCTACTGCTTTTTTTGGGACTGTTTTGCCACACTTCCTTCTCCCAAACCTATCGCTTCACAGCAGGCGTGACGGAGCCAGGAGTGTACAAACTTAGCGCTGATCAAGCTCGCAAACTGGGTTTTGGAAGTTTGGAGGAAGTTGCCCTCTACGGATATCCGGGCATGCTTCCTCAAGTGCTGGATTCAGCGCAATTGCATCCCCAGGAAATCCCTACCTGGCTCGAGGATAATCAACTCTTTTTTTACTTGGCAGGTCCCCACAATTCTGAGTTCACGGAAGCTGGAGAGCTGACCTATTCCCATCACCTCTACACCGATACCCTCCGCTATGTACTGGGCAAAAAATCATCCCCAAAAAGGATTGAAGCAAGAAATGGAACTGCCACAAATCCTAGCAACCTTGTCATTTGGTACCAGCTCCTATCAGTAAAAGAGGAAAAAATCAACCTACTCAACTCGGGAAGATCCTGGTATTCACTACCCATCCGGCAAGGCCAAAGTTTAACGATCAATTTTGGAAAAAATGCAGGGAACACATCCCCCTGGCTCCTCCACAGTCGGTTGATGAGTCAATCCACGGGTCCCTCTTCCATGCGCGTTTGGACCGATGCGGAACTAGTGGAAGAGGTTATTTTTTCTCCAATCTCCAACAGCACCTATGCCGTCAAGGGCCATGAGGTCCAAATAAGTAAAACATTTGCCCCAAAGGGAGATCGACTTGACCAACTTCGATTCAGCTTTCAAGGCACTGGTTCTGGACATCTGGATGTTGCCTTAGTTGGGATTCCATTTACGAATTCATCTATAAAAGAAGGGCTGTTTTTTGGGAAAGAAGAAAATCAAATCTCCCTAGAAACAGGCCTTCAAACCTGGGAGATTAGCAACTTTTACGAGCCGATTCGCTATACCCAAGGCAAATCAGCCATGGGCGAAAAATGGGTGCTTTTTTCTCCAAAAAATGCAAAGGAACTGGGAAACATAAAAGCCGTTGTCCCCAAAAGCACGAAGCCAAGCTCAATCGAAATGCTGGTGATCACGGTCCCACAGTTGAAGCAAGTGGCACAACAGTTTCAGGAGTTCAAAGCCAGCCAAGGAATCTCAACCCAGGTTGTACTCACTTCAGAAATCTACGATTGGATGGGCTATGGCAATCCAGATCTCAGCGCCATTCGAAATTACATTGCGCAGGAATACCATCAGGGTAAGCAACTGAAAAACGTCCTGCTTCTTGGCAAAGGCACTTTTGATTACAAAAAGAAGTTGGGAGGCCGACCCAATTTAGTACCTATCTACACCAGCAGGTCCAGTTTAGACCCCTTGACCACCTACAGTTCGGACGATTACTTCGGTATTTTGGATTGGGGATCAGGGGAATGGGAAGAAAGCATAGCGGGAGATGCACTATTGCAAATTGGAGTCGGCCGCGTACCGGCCATTACCTTTGCGGAAGCAAAGAGTTGGCTGGAAAAAAGTAGTAGCTATGAAAAACAGGGCGAAGCCTTTCCAAGCAGGACCATCACCTTCTTGGCAGACGATGGAGACAATGGAGTGCACATGCGGGACTCTGAAGTTCATGCTGCCTATCTCGAAAAGAACCTCCCCTTTTACCGTAGCCAAAAATTGTACTTGGATCGGTTTGAACAAACAAAATCTGGGGGAAGGCAAGAATCACCTACAGCAAAAAACGCGATCCTTGAAAGCCTCAACTCGGGCACACTTTTGCTCAACTATGTGGGGCATGGAAATGAAACCACACTCAGTGCAGAAGAGATTTTTAAGGTTCAGGACCTCGGAAATTGGCCGAATCAAGCCCAACTTCCACTATGGTTTACAGCTACCTGCGAATTTGGGCGCCACGATAGCCCATTCATTCGGTCTGCAGCTGAAGAGTTACTCTTTGCCGATTCCAAAGGTGCCATAGGTCTCCTTGCAACAGGAAGGCCTGTATTTAGCTCCGTAAATTTCACGATCAACGAAGCCTTTATTCAGGCGCTCGCAGCCGCAGGAAAGTTGGGGACTGCAGATTTGGGAACTTTGTATCGACAGACAAAAAATGAAAGTTTAAATGGTGCTTACAATCGGAATTTCTCGCTACTGGGAGACCCAAGCCTGCGATTGGCACTTCCAGATGCTAGCGTTCGCATTGACAAATTAGTAGCGCTTAACAATCAAACTGCAGTGGATACACTGCGCAACTTGGTTCCCATCAAGCTAACTGCGGAAGTGATAGATCCACTCACGCAGGGGTTCTTATCTAGTGTTCAAGGAAGCTTCAAGCTAGAGATTTGGGGCCAGGCCACTAAATCCAAAACACTTGGAGATGAAAATGCTGCTTTTGAATTTTCGGAAGAAAATCAGCGGTTATTCTCAGGTGAGGGAGAAGTTCGAAATGGGAAAATAGAAAGCCAGTTTATCCTACCTGAAGGACTCGAAAACAGCCGCGAAAAAATTCAGATCCGAATTCAAGCCTGGGATAAGGAGAAAAAATTGCAAGCTGCTGGAACAGTTTTCATTCCCCTTCTAAACCAAAAAAAGGGGGATTTAGACCAAAATGGACCCCAAATAACAGCGGAAATAGATGGGCAAGGGATAGCAACCGCCCCGCCAATCTCCAGTACTCAGGTTCGCGTAATACTCAATTTCAGGGATCCAAGTGGCACCAACAGTTCCACGCTTTTTCCAGATAAAATAATGCAGCTCCGGATAAATCAGGGTCCTCCACAGCAGATTTATCAAGCGTATCGGGCACTCGAGGGGAGTTTTGAAAAAGGCACAGCCCAAGTAGTACTGAAGGAATTGAAGGAAGGAAAAAACACAATTGAAGTACTCGCTTGGGATAATTTTGGAAACCTGGGCACCTATTCTTTTTCCATTGAAGTTCAAAATAGCGAACAATTGCAGGTGATTTCACACCAAATCTATCCCAACCCAGCGACTGCAAATGCATCGATTCGATTTCGACATAACCGACCTCAGGAAACCCTACTAGCGACATGGACTGTTTTTTCTCCACTAGGCCAGGTACTATTTTCGGAAGAAAGGCGTTTACTAAAAGATACTGAAGAATTAACCGATTGGAACTGGATTTTTTTCCAAACCAAAACGAAATATCCAGCGAAAGGAACTTATATTTACAAACTAACATTGCAATCGGAGTCCTCCTTAGAAATGGATTCGGTAAGCGGAAAACTGGTGATTCAATGAACAAAAAAGCCATTTTAAGAAAGCATACTATTTTTACGCTAGTTTTTGTACTTGCAGGTCTCACCTCGTTTGCGCAAAACAGTGTGATCATCTCGGGTCAGGATCCAAGTCGAAGAGTAATCACCACAGCGGTACCCTTTCTAAATTTTGCGCCAGACTCCCGTCATTCCGCGATGGGTGATGTAGGAGTAGCCACTTCCCCAGATGCAAATTCTGCGCATTGGAATGCAGGAAAACTTGCCTTCATCAAAGATGGTTACGGCTTTTCGCTTTCCCATTCTCCATGGCTGGGCAAGCTGGTCAATGACATGTCTTTGAGCTACCTAGCAGGCTACAAAAAAATAGATGAGAATTCTGCCTTTGGGTTGGATCTTCGCTACTTCAACATGGGAGACATCTCCCTCACCGATGGAAGAGGAAATCCTATTGGAGAGTTTAATCCTCGAGATATCGCAATTGGGGGCACTTATTCCCGAAGATTATTCGCCAACCTAGGCTTGGGTATTTCAGCACGATTTATCCATTCCAACCTTTCTGGCAACATGTCTGCTTCTGGAGGCACAGAATCACGCCCAGGAATAAGCGTAGGTACGGATATTGGACTTTATCATCAAAAAGCGATCCTTGTGGGTGAGAAAGAGGGCGTTTGGTCTTGGGGGCTTACCCTATCCAACATCGGACCTAAAATCACTTACAACAGTGCGGAAGATCTGGATTACATCCCTACCACCTTCAGAGCGGGTACAGCCTACAAAATCAATGTAAATTCAACCAGCTCGTTGACTTTCGCTTTGGATGCCAACAAATTGATGGTTCCCACACCACCTACCTACAAGACCAATTCAGACGGAACCCTAGCCACGGACTCAGATGGCAATCTGATCATTGCAGCAGGGAAAGACCCAAATAGACCGCTTATTTCTGGTATGTTTGGTTCCTTCAACGACGCCCCTGGAGGCTTCCAAGAAGAGTTGAGTGAACTCACCGTTTCTTTTGGAGTAGAGTATTTGTATGCTGACAAGTTTGCATTGCGTACAGGTTATTTTTATGAGGACGATAGCAAAGGTGGTCGTAGGTATTTCACGATGGGTGCTGGCTTTACCATGAAGCGTCTTGGTTTGGACTTCTCCTACCTAGTTCCACAGGTTCAAAACCATCCGCTCGCAGAAACCCTCCGGTTTTCGCTCCGCTACTCCATTGCCTCCATTGCTGCTACAAATTAATGGCTGTAGATCGCTCTAAAGCACCTCAATTTTCCCTTCCTACTGAATTCACATTACCGGCTCCCCAGCAATTCAAACTGGAAACAGGAAGTCCTGTATTTTATTTTCCTACACCAGGAATTGATGCAGTCAAGCTGGAAGTAATTGGCAACAGTTCGCGAACACTCCTGCCCAACAGTCAATCGCTTATTCCTTCGTTTACGCTACAAATGCTTCAGGAAGGCACAACCCAATCCACGGCGCAGCAACTGGCAGAATTCTTTGATTACCATGGGGCGGAGGTTTACCCGACTTTAAGCTATACCCAAGAAGGATTGAGCCTTCTTTGTATAAAAAAACACCTTTCCACGATCCTGCCTACTTTCATTTCCCTTTTTTCTGAAGCAATATTTCCTGAAGAAAACCTGGAGAAAAGAAAGTCCCAACGCCTGCTTAGCCTCAAACTCGAACAAGAAAAGCCTAGTTCTAGAGCAAATCAGCTCTTCAAAAAAGGATTGTTTGGACCGAATCATCCTTTTGGTCAAGAAGTTACGGAAGCCCATATCTCGCAAATTACCCCAGCACTTTTACAGGCCTATTACCAGGATCACCTGTGGAAAGATTGTACTTTATTCCTTTCTGGAGATTTTAAACCGCAGGAATTGGAGCAGCTTCTAGCAACTTTGAACCAGCTTCCACTCAAGCAAGGAGCTAAAAAACAAGGTTTGCCAGCGCCAGCAGCTACCCCCCTACTCCTGGAAGATCGCGCAGAT
>JBEDEY010000092.1:0-15037 GCA_041175425.1 Bacteroidota bacterium
CAAAGCCGTGCAGCAAGCACTCCGAGACTTAGGGATTCACTACCGTATTGTTTCCAGGACCCAACGAGAAGGGCAGCTAACCTATGCCGACCTGATGGAGCAGCCTGAGTGGCTGGCTTCCTATCCCTTAATCATCAACACCAGCCCGCTAGGGACCTATCCTCAAGTGGAGGACATGCCAAACATCCCCATAGAGCAGCTCCATGCCACGCATCGAGTCTATGATTTGGTGTACAATCCTCCCATCACTCGGCTTATGAAGGAGTGTATTTCTCGCGGGGGTACCGCCAAAAATGGGCAAGACATGCTCGAACTGCAGGCCGAAGCGGCTTGGAGCATCTGGAACAGGTAATTAGGGGTTTCAGTAACTTTTACTTCAGGTGATTTCCTTTGAATGACACCCCTCTTGCTTGTTGCCCCTAAAATGTGGAGGTTTGGCCCATGGATACTTTGCAAAAATCACGCTGTCCCTGGTGCTTGGGATTTCCGGAATACATCGCCTACCACGATCAAGAGTGGGGAGTCCCGGTCTATGAGGACCGAATACACTTTGAATTTTTAATATTGGAAAGCGCCCAAGCAGGTCTCAGCTGGTCGACTATTCTTCGAAAGCGCGAGGGATACCGAAAAGCTTTTGCAGACTTTGACTACCTGCAGGTGGCCCAATTTCCCGAATCCTACGTACAAGAGTTGCTACAGGACAAGGGAATTGTACGAAATGCCTTGAAGATTCGCGCGGCGATCAATAATGCACAACGCTTTCAGGAGGTTCAAGCAGAGTTTGGGACCTTCACAGCCTACATCTGGGGATTTGTGGGAGGAACACCCATACAAAACAAGATCAGTCCTGGGGACTCTTATCCGGCGACTTCTCCAGAGTCGGATCGCCTAGCCAAAGACATGAAGAAGCGGGGCTTTAAATTTTTGGGGAGTACCATTCTCTATGCACACCTACAGGCCACTGGATTGGTAAATGACCACTTGACTACTTGTTTTCGACAGCAAGAAGTAGCGGTAGGGTAAAAAAAATAGGGAGGCTAACCTCCCTATTTTTATATGAATTGTTTGCGAAGCTTACAGCTGAGACATCAACAAGTAGACGCCTGCTCCAGCAAAGTAACCTAGCGCTGCAAGTAAAGAGATACGCTTGAGGTACCATCCGAATTCGATTTTTTCCATACCCATGGCAGCTACACCTGCAGCAGAGCCAATGATCAGGATACTTCCTCCTGTACCGGCGCAATACGCCAAGTAAGTCCAGATAAAGTCATCCATCGGATAGGCCTCTAGGCTGTACATGCCCATACTTGCCGCCACCAAAGGAACATTATCTACGACAGCAGACAAGAGGCCGATCAAGGTGATGATGATGCGATTGTCACCAAAAGTAGTGCTAAGGTAGCCTGCAAAGTTGGCCAAGGTACCCATGGACTGCAGTGCGCCTACCGCAAGCAAAATGCCCAGGAAGAACAAGACGCTTGGCATGTCAATTTTAGCAAGAGCATGACTAGCAGTGTAGTTCTTTCGCTCCGCCTCGTCCATATCTGGATTGATCAATTCAGATACCACCCAAAGTACACCAAGTCCAAGCAACATGCCCATGTAAGGAGGCAGGTGGGTGACCGTCTTAAAGATGGGTACAGAAATCAATGCACCTATACCAAGAATCAACATCAAGTTTCCGGTTTTTACACTAGAAGCGGTTGCATTGGCATCTTCTTTGAATTCTCCTAAGGTACCTTTCATGGTAAAGGTGAGGAATACCAAAGGAACCACTGCACAGACGATACTAGGGATGAGGAGGCTCTTCATGATGGAAGCAGCAGAAATCTGACCTCCAATCCAAAGCATAGTAGTAGTTACATCTCCAATTGGAGACCAAGCTCCACCGGCATTGGCAGCAATCACGATAATTCCGGCAAAGAATAGACGCATTTCCTTGTCTGGGATCAATTTACGGATCAAGGATACCATCACGATGGTGGTGGTCAGGTTGTCCAAAACTGAAGATAGGAAGAAGGCCACAAGACAAACCACCCAAAGGAGTACAATTGGATTTTTGGTTTTGATGCGGTCGGTGATGAATTTGAATCCATGGTGTGCATCCACCAATTCAACAATGGTCATCGCTCCCATCAGGAAGAAAAGGATTTGCGCGATTTCGTTGAGGTGGTGCCCTAGTTGTTCCCCTACATATTCTAGGTGAAGTTCACTAGCGCTAAGGGTAGCTGCTTTTTCTCCCAGCTCGTGGATAAAATGAAGGTAGCGCTCGCTGTTCAAAAGTGTCTCAGAAGCGCCTGAAACGGTAAAAATGGTCCAACAAATCACAGCTGTCAATAAAGCAGAAGCCGTTTTGTTGATCTTGATGGGGTGCTCTAGCGCGATGGCTAGGTAGCCGACCACAAAGATGATGATAATTAATAACTCCATTTTTCTGGGTTTTTTTGGTGATGAATTAGGTTTAATCTAGGGTTTGACTCGTTCTAATAAGCGATTCTAGTCTCTTTATCCTAAAATTCCTAACCTGAGGAGAAGAAATTGACTCAAAATCTTGAGGACTTCAATTTTTTGAGCGGATAGCGGGCTTCAAATCGTCGTGAGAATTGAACTGGAGCTAAACTATTCGATTCGAATGCTACTCCTCCAATTTTTTACATGAGCTGCGCTAAAGCTATTTCGTAGGAGGTTTGGGATAGTTTTGTTTTTCCTTGATTTTGGGCATGCGATCGCTGCAGTGCTTTCAAGATGGTGTCGCTCACATCTGTAAAAATCGCCTGGTCGGTCACCTCAGCTCCCTCACTCATCAAATACGCAAATACACGGGCCATGCCACAATTGGCAATAAAATCCGGAATGACCGTTACCCGCTCGTCTGCCCATTCGCCTATAGGACCAAAGAATATCTCCGGGTCTGCAAAAGGAACATTCGCACCGCAGGAAATGACTTCTAGGCCAGCAGCGACCATGCGCTCCACTTGTTCGTGCCGGATCAGTCGAGAGGCTGCTGCAGGGATGAATATCTCACTTTTCAAATCCCAAATTTTCTGGTTCACTTCTTCAAAGGGAAGTAAGTTGGCGGCGATAAGCTGGTTTCCCTCGCGCTTCAAAAAGAGTTCGCGGATTTCATCAAGGCTAAATCCTTCCTCCCGAATGAGTCCTCCAGCCCGGTCAATGATGCCGACGATGCGGACGCCTTCCACTGCCAAAAAGCAAGCTGCAGCCGCTCCGACATTTCCCCAGCCTTGGATGACCGCACGCTTCCCTTTTAGCTCACCTCCCCATAAGGAATAGAAGTGCTTTACAGCTTCAGCAACGCCATAACCGGTAATCATATCGGCTACTGTATATTTCTTGGCGCCATTAGGAGTGAAGTTTGGATCTTCCAGTACTTTGGATACCCCCTGCCTCAATTGGCCAATTTTTCTAATTTTTTGTGGTTCGTTCGCTTGAAAGTGCCCATTCACAATTCCTTCTTGAGGATGCCATAGGCCATAAGATTCGGTAATGGGGATTACTTCGTGGATTTCATCCACATTCAGATCTCCGCCAGTTCCGTAGTAGTTTTTGAGTAGCGGCATGACTGCCTTGTACCAGCGCTGGAGCACCCCTGCTTTTCGTGGATCAGCTGGATCAAAGTTGATTCCTGATTTGGCACCACCGATGGCAGGGCCTGAAACGGTAAACTTCACTTCCATGGTTTTGGCCAGGGACTCCACTTCGCGTTTGTCCAATCCCTTTCGCATGCGGGTACCGCCTCCAGCAGCTCCACCTCGAAGGGAGTTGATCACCACCCATCCCTCAGCCTCGGTTTCCGGATCTCTCCATTCAAAAACGATTTCAGGGGATTTATTCTCAAATTTTTTGAGCAAGTCAAGCATTGTTCTTTGGGTTTATAATTCAGCCCAAAAATAGAAAAATATTTTCCAGTCTTTTTGGACTAGTTTCAGTTATTCTGATCAACTGATTTTTAGCCACTAACCAGAGAAAAAAAGGTTTGAGGTTCAATTAAGTGAGCTGTGGACCGTGGACTGTCAGCCGTTGACAATCTGCAGTGCTAAATTTCTGAGCTACTAGAATGATTGCGGATAATCTGACTTAATTATTTACCCAAAGACAATCCCTCCTGAGGAATCTCGGGTTGCACCTGTCACCGATGCCAGCGCATTTGCCTCACCACGGAGATTCAACACGCCAAGAAATGCAAAGATCAAGGCTTCTTTAAACTCGATGAGCTCCTTACTCGCCTCTACTTGTACCCAGTTTTGATTTAGATGATGATCCAATCGCTCCACAAAGTAGCAGTTGTAGGCTCCCCCTCCTGTAAGTAACACGCTTGGGGTAGCCTTTGAGTCATGAGTTCGAATCAGTGCTGCTATTTGAATGGCAAAATGCTCCACCAAAGTGCTTAAACAATCTTTTGGGGAAAGCCCGGCTTGATCCAATAAGGGAATAAAAACCTGATCGATCGATTCACGTCCAAGAGATTTCGCTCCCGTTACTGCATAAAAAGGAAGGGCATTTAACTGTGCAAGGAGTGTCTGGTTTAGATTTCCGGTTCTTGCCCATTCTCCATCTTGGTCGTAAGCGCTCCCGAGTTTCACTGCCTCCCGGTTGAGCAATAGGTTAAAGGGACTGCAATCAAAAGCAATTCGCTGCCCATTTTTTTCGAGGGAAAGGTTGGAGATGCCTCCCAGATTGATGCAAAAATCAACCCCTGGAAAAAGCAGCTGGTCACCAATGGGCACCAGAGGGGCGCCCTGACCTCCTAACTGTACGTCAAGCATCCGAAAGTCAGCGAGTACCTTTTCTCCAGAAGCTTGGTGCAAAGCCCAGCCATTCCCAATTTGTAGGCTTAGCCCTTTTTCAGGTTGGTGGAAAACGGTATGGCCATGGGAGGCCACAGCCATGGGTTTGACCTGCTGTTCGAAACAAAAATTTTTCACTTGCTCTCCCATCCATCTCCCAAAGTTTACATCCAGTAGTGCCAGGTCTAAACCAGAAAGGAGATGACTTGTAGCCAGTGCTTTGCCTAGTTCCAGCGGAAAAGGTCGCGTTTCTGCTTGGAGAATTTCATAGTTCCATAACCCGTTTTGGTACTCAAAATGGCAATGGGCCAGGTCCAATCCGTCTCCGGAGGTGCCCGACATGAGTCCAATCAAGGTGTAGCGTTCGGCGTGCATGGTTTAAAGTAGGTTAGGGCTGAATCGAATCAATAATTTGATTAGCTCCCTAAATGTCGGGTTTTTATTCATTTCTAATTTACCGCTCCACTGAAAAATCGAATTCTGGTTTGCGACCCTCCAGCAAGTCTTTTGGATCCTCAAGTTCTCCCAATCCGGGATTGGCGAGAGGTGCTGGCCTAAGGATTGGTTCAGTTTAAACTTTGTTTGGCAGGGTTGTTTGCTGCCCATCGCGTTAATTTTCCTGAAAATATCTAGTTATATGTGTAGTGGTGAGGCAGAATCTTTTGAATCATTGGTAAAAGACCACATATTTGTAGTCCTAAATTTAGTTCTCCTTGGACTAAATTGTATCTAATCCACCATGTTGCGTAAACTAGCGTTGGGTGTACTGAGCACCCTCTTACTAATTTCTGAAGGCTTCGGTCAAAATAGTTCCTCCACCTACAGTGCCTTGGGCATTGGGGAGTTTAACTATGGTGGTCAGGTTCAAAACCAAGGCATGGGCGGCCTGGGGATAAGTTTTGGAACAGGCTGGAGCGCAAATGCTGTCAACCCTGCTCTTTCTACGCGAAATACCATTTTTAATTTTCAAGCCTCTCTCAACTACAAGCGAATAGCAGTAGCGAACGAAACTGAAAGCTCATTGGTGGACGGGGGAGGACTTTCCTACATTGCGCTTTCGCTACCCCTGAAGCCTGGAAAATTAACAGCTGGAATGGGTCTTGGACAAATTTCAAGTATTAATTACCGATTGAAAGTTGACAGTCCGGTGAATAATTCGGACTTAAGAGCGAACAACAACTTGGAAGGGGATGGAGGAATTTCGGAGGCATATCTGAATTTTGGCTATTTGCTTGCCAAAAATCTGAGTGTAGGGGTGCATGGTTCCTATCTTTTTGGATCTTCAATCCGTTCCAACCAACTTATAATTTTTAACCAAGGCGATGTGGAAGTGGGTAGAGCCTCTGAATACTATGAGCGAATATCGGTTTCCGATGTGGCGTTAAAGTTGGGAGCGCATTACTTTTTTAAGACTTCTGAAAAAAGTAATCTTCATCTAGGAGCCATTTATCAGAAATTTGGGGACGTTAATGGAACAGCGTTTGCAAAATTGGCGCCGGTTGGCCAAGCTAGCAGCTTGAAGACGGATGGTGATCTGATTGCAAACAATGAAAAAGGAGCCATTTATCTTCCGAATCGTTACGGATTTGGATTGACGTATGAAAAAATTAATAAATTCGTGATTGGCCTAGAGGGGCAGTACCAAGATTTTTCTGAGTATCGAAACTTTTTTGGTGAACCCCTAAGCCTCCAAGCAGCCCAAAAAGTGGGGCTTGGATTTCAGATAGTTCCTGATTTCACAGATTTTGACAAGCTATTGAATCGCGCTACCTACCGAATGGGTTTGGAATACATGCGCACCCCTTATTTTATCAATGAGACCACGATCAATGATATTGGCATCAACTTTGGTACATCTATTCCTGTGAACCAACTATCCTTGATGAACATGGCTATGAAAGTAGGAAGAAGAGGTACTGCAAATAATGGGTTGATTCGGGAAGCCTACGTGAACTTCACACTTGGGTTTTCACTCAATGACAATAGCTGGTTCTACAAACAAGTTTTCGAATAATTACCTAGTAAACATTTTACCATAAAAAGCGATTTACCTAAAGTCAATAACTGATTAAACCTGTACGATTATGAAAATTAAATCAACCCTTCTTGTTTTCGGAGCCATGCTCCTTGCTGGAATATCCCATGCACAAGATGGCTGGAACTGGCCTTCAGATCCTGCTCAGGAAGCTAAAGCTAGGGAGTTCAATGCCGCCTATTTTGACTACATGAAGGCAGAGCAATTTGTCGAGGCTACCAAGCCTTTGAACTGGCTTTTGGTGAATGTGCCAAACCTGAATGAATCCATTTACATTCAAGGAGTAACTGTGTACAAAGGTGCAGCAGATAAAACTGCCGATGCCGCACAGAAGCGCGTATACCAAGACAGCGTGATGGCTATCTACGACAAAAGAGGGGAATTGTACAACAACCCTGCAAAGTGGATTGAGACCAAAGCCTATTATGGCTACTTGTTTTTCAAATCAGACAAATCCAAAATCCCTGCTGTGGTTGGAGATTTTGAGAAAGCAATTGCTTTGAAAGGAAGCATCAACTACCAGTTTGTTCCCATGTATTTTGACATGGTGGAGAAAAACTATACCCTAAATCAGGCCTACGCTCCAGAGCAAGTATTGTCCATTTTCGACAAGTCAAATAAGCTTTTGGATGCAGCAGCTGCTACAGGTAAGGATGTTACCGATTCCAAGTCCACGCTAGAGACCCTTTTGGTAAAGATGAAGTTGATTGATTGTGACTTTATTGAAAACAAATTGGGAGCAAAGTTGGCTGCGGATCCAACTAACGAGGAGCTAGCTGAGCAGATCTTCACCTATTCCTTGCAGTACAAGTGTATTTCCACCAAAGCCTTCTTGGCGGCCCTAGAATTCAAAGATTCCAAGGCGCCAACTTTCAAGACTTCACAAGTAAGAGGAATGCTTTACATGTCTGCTGGGGAATTTGACAAGGCAGAGCCTGTTTTTGAGAAAGCTTTTACCCTAGCAGCTACTAACAAGGAAAAAGGAGAGATTCAGCTAGAGCTTGCCAAAATTTATGCTCGTGCGGGCAAGAAATCTGCCGCTAGAACAGCTGCTCGTGAGGCTGCAGGATTAGATTCTGAATTGTCTTCTTCTGCTTATGGCTTGATTGGAGACCTATACATGTCTGCCTACAACGATTGTAGAGCTGGTGAAAGCCGAGCAAAAGATTACGCGGTGTTCATTGCGGCTTACAATGCGTATCAAAGAGCAGGAGATTCTAGAGGGATGAGTAGTGCAAGAGCACGCTTCCCATCCAAGGAAGAACTCTTCACCGAAGGATACCAATTAGGTTCTTCTTTGAGCACAGGCTGCTGGGTAGGCGAAACAGTCTCTCTTTCTACTAGAGACTAATTTTCTCCCAAACATCAAACTAATAAAGGCAGCCTAGGGCTGCCTTTATTCTTTTTATTCCCTCCAACTTTCCTACTATCTTTGTAGGCGATGACCCGTGGACTTCCTTTTTTAGCCCTGATTGCTTTGCTTTCTTGTCGTGAGGAGGCAGATCCAAACGATTTGGCAGTATATGAAGGTCCAATAAATTCTGCTCAGAATATTCATATTTTGCACAGTGACTCCGCCGTCCTACGGTCTGAGATTACGGCTCCAAAGCAGTTGGAGTTTGCCAATGGAAATTTGGAATTCCCCGAAGGCATTACGATTCAGTTTTTTAATTTGCAGGGACAGCTTGAAACCACCATGCGTGCCGATAAGGGGTTTTTTCTCCGAGATCAAAACCTCTATAAAGGTGCCGGTAATGTACAAGTAAAAAACCTCCCTAAGGATCAGCGGTTACAGACAGAGGAGTTGTTTTGGAATCAGGCCGAACGAAAAATATACACCGAAAAGTTTGTGACCATACAAGAACGGCAGACGCTGTTTAACGGAACTGGAATGGAAGCTGACGATGGGTTTTCGACTTACAAATTAAAGCAAGTGCGAGATAGTAGAACACTTTTACCAGGGGAAGGGCTATGAAGTTATTGGATGCGATCATCTTTTCTGTGGCCCTTGCATTCATTGTGGTGGGCATCCACCAAACGATGGTCAATGGCATAGGATTTTCCTACTCCCTTTTCATGTTTGCGGTAGGCCTTTTGTTCTGGTTCCAGCTGCGGCGAAACCAGGCGCGAGAAAGCAGTGAATCCAACACAAAAAAGCCAGCTAAAAGCAATAAGCCTCTCAGAAAACGGTAATCATGGACATTAACTATGTGGTATATGTCGTGATTTCCTTGGTGTTTTCTGCATTTTTTTCAGGAATAGAAATCGCCTACATCTCCGCCAATAAGCTTCAGATTGAATTGCAAAAAAAGCAAGGGATGTGGAGCGGGAAAGTATTGAGCAAGTTTTTAGCCAAGCCTGGGCAGTTTATTGGGACCACCTTGATTGGAAATACCATCATGCTGGTCTTGTATGGAACATTCATGGCTTATTTGTTGGATGAACCGCTACGAAATTTATTTCCGGAATCCTTCAACAACGAAGCGGTAATTTTGATTTCTCAAACTGTTTTGTCTACCCTCTTGGTATTGATTACTGGGGAGTTTTTGCCAAAAAGCCTCTTCATGTTGGATCCCAACCGCATGCTCAACTTTTTTGCGCTGCCTTTCTTGATCATTTATTCGGTGATGTATCCCATCGTGTGGCTGATCGTGGCTTTGTCCAAGGGATTTATTACCCAAGTGCTTCGATTGAAATACAATGAGGAAAAGCCTGTTTTCACCATTACTGACCTTAATTCCTTTATCAAAGATCAAATGGGGCAAAGAAGGACTGCTGGCAATGTGGAGGTAGATTCGAAGATTTTTGACAATGCAATTGAATTCAAAACGGTTCGGATAAGGGAGTGCATGATCCCACGAACAGACATTGTGGCTGTAGAAGTATCTGATCCCATTGAGGAACTAAAAAAAGTTTTCCAAGAAAGTGGGCATTCCAAAGTAGTAATCTACCGAGAATCAATAGATGAAGTGATTGGCTATTGCCATCAATTGGAGCTGTTTAAAAAGCCAAAAACGATTGAAGACATTCTCACTCCTATCATCATAGCCCCAGAATCCGCACTCGCTAACGAGCTCCTGATCCAATTTATTCAAGAGCGAAAAAGCCTTGCCCTGGTAGTCGATGAATTTGGGGGTACCAGCGGAATTGTCTCGATGGAAGACATCATTGAGGAGATTTTTGGGGAGATCGAAGATGAGTACGACAACGAAGCCCTTACCGAACAATTGATTGGGGAGCTGGAATTTTTATTGAGCGCACGACTAGAAATTGATTATCTCAATGAGAAATATGGATGGAAATTGCCGGATGGGGATTTTGAAACACTATCCGGATTTATCCTTTCACAAACTGAAAATCTACCCAATATAGGCGAAACTATCACCTATGGAAGGTTTACCTTTACCATTGTGTCCAAGCAAGCACACAGAATTGAGACTGTTCGACTGAAAATCAGCGACTCAGATAATTTCTAAGGCTGGACATTGTTGGGGCTGAAATTTTGAATTTCCCCCTGAAACATCTTATTTTGCACCACTTTAAAATAAGCGAAGTCACAACCATGGCGTTAATTAAGCAAATTAGACAACGAACAGGTCTCGCAATCGGCGTAATTGCCGGCGGGTTAATCTTATTTCTTTTGGGGGGTGATTTATTAAGCCCAAATTCTTCCCTACTCAATACCAACCAGAATATCGTTGGGGAGATTGCGGGTGAAGAAATTACCTTAGAAGAATTTTCACTGAAGGTGGAAGAATACAAGGCTTCCTTCCAGCAGCGAACAGGCAGAATCCCCGCAGAAGCGGAGATGGTATCCGTTCGCGAGCAAGCATGGCAGGCCTTGATTGTAGAGCGTGTATTCGAAGAGGAATATGACAAGCTGGGCTTGACAGTGTCTAGTCAAGAACTGATTGACATGGTTCAAGGAAAAAACATTGTTCCTGAACTTCGTGCACAATTGGTCAATCCGCAGACTGGCCAATTTGACAAGACACAGCTCATCACCTTTTTACAGTCTTTAGAGACTGCTGATCCAGCACAGCAAGCGGCTTGGGCGCAGCAAGAAAAATTATTTGCACAGGCTAGAAGTCGTGTGAAATACGACAACTTGCTCGCAACTACTGAGTATGCGACTACCGCTGAGGCAAAGCTAGAGCACAAGGCTACCAACTCCATTGCGGATGCTTCAGTTTTGTTTTTGCCCTACTATGTGATTCCTGATGGCGACATCAAGATCCAAGATTCTGAGCTTGCTGATTACTTATCCAAACACCAGGAGAAGTTTAAAGTAGGCAATTCTGCGAACTTAGAGTATGTTTCCTTTAGCATTCAGGCAAGTGGAGAGGACTCCGCGGCGGTGATTTCTAAAATCACAGCTTTGACAGCTGAACTTAAAGCATCTACAGAAGACTCTGCATTTGTGAGCAAAAACTCAGAAGTGCAGCAGCCATTTCAGGTATATGCCCCTGGTGATCAGTTGCCAGTAGCCCTCACCACCAATGTGGCTGAGTTTGTAAAAGGCGAAACCTACGGTCCATTTATTACATCCAACTCTTCCTATGTGACCTACAAGGTGGCAGACCAGTACGAAGGCACTCCAAAAATGAGAGCTTCTCATATCTTGTTTGGAACCGAAGGAATGGATGAGGCGGGCAAAGCAGCAGTCAAAACACAGGCTGAAACTGTGCTTGCTGAGATTAAGACTACTGGAAACTTGGCGGATGCCGCTAGACAATATGGTCAGGATGGCACTGCTCAAAACGGTGGCGATCTAGGCTGGTTTGCAAAAGAAGATTTTGTAGAGCCTTTTGCCAATGCAACCTATGCAGCCAAGTCTAAAGGTTTATTGCCAAACTTGGTAGAAACAGAATATGGATTCCACATCATCGAGGTGACTGAATTGCCTACTTCCATGTATACCAAATTAGCGGTATTGGAGCTGGAGCTTGTTGCATCTGACTTAACACGAAATGAGGCTTTCAGAAATGCAGATGCATTTGTGGCAGAGAGTGGAAACCGTGATGAATTTACTAAAAATGCTACTGAAAAGGGTTTGAGAATTATTCAAGCCAACAATGTGGATGCTACTTCTAGAAATCTCAATAACCTCACTGATGCAAGACAGGTGGTTATCTGGGCTTTCAGCGAGGCCGCTGTAGGAGAAGTTTCTACCGTGTTTGAATTGAATGACGCTTACCTTGTGGCTTCGTTAGTGAGCAAGAAGGAAGAAGGAGAGGCCAAATTGGAAGATGTGAAAGATCAGGTGAAGCAATTGGTGCTTAACGACAAAAAAGCTGCCCTTATCAACCAAAAAATAGCGGGTAAAACTACTTTGGAACAAATGAAAGCGGTATTCCCTGAGGCTTCGATTAATGAAGTTCCAGGATTGCGCTTGAGTGATGCGGTGATTCCAGGTATTGGATTTGCTCCAAAAGCAATCGGTACCATCTTTGGAATGAAGACCAAAGGACAGTTGACCAAGCCAGTACAAGAAGACATTGGAGTACTCGTAGCTAAGGTAAACAACTTGACTCCAGCTGCTGCAATTGGTGATTATACTTCCTACCAGGCGCAATTGGCGCAAGGAGCTTCACAGCGAATGACCTATCAAATCATGATGGCACTCCAGGAGCTTGCTAAAGTGAAGGATTACCGATACAAATACTTCTAAACTAGATTTTAGGTGAAAGAACCCATGTCCAAAAGACATGGGTTTTTTTATGCCGTAATCTTCTTAGAAAGGATTAATTTTGAATATGAAATCTACCTTTGATACCCTAGCCTTCAAAGAAAAGTTAGAATCGTACGGGACTTTTCCCATGCCTTACCTCTTTAAATTCATCGTTCCTTTCGGAAAGGAGTCTGAAATAGCAGCTATTTTTCCGGAAGAGGAGGTAGTTCTTAAGCCCAGCAGTGGAGGCAAGTACATCAGTACCACGATCCACAAGCAGGTGGATAGTGCGGATCAGGTCATCGCCTTGTATGAAAAGGCCGCACAAATAGAAGGCGTCATTTCACTTTAATTAGCTAGCAGTATGTGGATAGAAGAATCAAACCAATTGAAAAAGAGCTTTACTTTTTCTGATTTTACAGAAGCCTTCGCATTCATGACGCGGGTGGCGTTTCTAGCAGAATCCCATCAACATCATCCCAATTGGTTCAATGTCTACAATAGAGTAGACATTGCACTGACCACCCATGATGCTGGAAATGTGGTGACCGAAAAAGATCGAAAATTGGCGAAGTCCATAGACCAACTGCTGGCATGAGTCAGGCAGTAGTCAATTTATTCTTGGTGCCTACTCCGATAGGCAACCTTCGAGACATTACCCTGCGGGCCATTGATACCCTTCAATCCGTAGACGTGATCCTCGCAGAGGATACGCGAACGAGTGGCATCTTGCTGAAGCACTTGCAGATCTCTAAAAACCTGCAGAGCTACCATAGCTTCAACGAGCACAAGGCCGTGGAAAAGTTGGTGGAGCGGATGAAAAAAGGGGAAACTTTTGCCCTAATCAGTGATGCCGGCACCCCTGCAATCTCTGACCCAGGATTTCTATTGGTACGGGCCATCATCGCTGCAGGGCTGGAAGTGCAGTGCCTGCCGGGTCCTACAGCCTTTGTTCCTGCACTGGTGGCCAGTGGCTTACCCAACGACCGATTTGTATTTGAGGGGTTTTTGCCCCATAAAAAGGGAAGAAAAACGCGTATCGATGCCTTGATTCAGGAGACGCGAACGATGATTTTTTACGAATCTCCCCATCGCTTGCTCAAAACCTTGGAGCAGCTCTCAGAAGCATTTGGTGCCGATCGTCAGGCTGCTGTTGCTCGGGAGCTATCCAAACTGCACGAAGAAACAGCTAGAGGCACCTTGTTGGAACTCATCGACTACTATCAAGTGAATCCTTTAAAGGGAGAAATAGTGCTCGTGGTGGCAGGTTGTGCCGAGCAGCGCGAGACCAGAGCCGAGAAGCAGGAAAAGAAGCAGGCGGAATGGAAAAAAGAAAAGAAATCCCGCGACTAAGTACCCTAAACTACTCCCTATGCTGACCAAAGACCAACTCTCCCAGCTCTTGGATCTTACGCGAAAGGTTGCGGAAGATGTGGGAACATTTATTGAAAAGGAACGACTGCATTTTTCCATGGATCGCGTGGAGCATAAAGGTTTTAATGATCTGGTTTCCTATGTAGACAAGGAGGCGGAGAAGCAGTGTGTGTCCCGGTTGCAGGTGATTTTTCCCGAAGCTGGATTCATTACCGAAGAGGGAACCAATACCACGCAGGGAGAAGCTTATAACTGGGTGATTGACCCTTTGGATGGGACGACCAACTTTATCCATGGGCTTCCTGTTTTTGCGGTGAGCATTGCCTTGATGGAGCAGGAGGAGGTAGTGCTGGGCGTAGTGTATGAGGTGAATCGTAAGGAGTGTTTTTATGCGTACAAGGGAGGTGGTGCCTTTTGCAATGGAGTAGCGCTTAAGGTAAGCAAAGCTTCGAACCTCGCAGGCTCCTTGATTGCTACAGGATTTCCCTACTACCAGTTTGACCTAATTGATCGGTACATGAATATCATGAAATCGCTCATGCAGAAGACCCATGGCCTCCGTAGGCTAGGTTCCGCGGCAGTGGATCTTTGTTATGTCGCTGCAGGCAGGTCGGAGGGCTATTTTGAGTACAATCTCAATTCCTATGACGTGGCAGCTGGCGTAATACTCGTGCAGGAAGCAGGAGGACAGGTTACAGACTTTGAAGGGGGTAGAGACTTTATTTTTGGGAGGCATGTAGTGGCCACAAATCAACTCATCCACCAAGAGCTAATGGATGTTGTGGGGGAGCACTGGGGATCATCATCCCAATAGGAAGTGCCAAATTAGTAAGGTGAGTGCCGATAGGGGAATCCCGAGACCAGCCAATAGTGCCGCTAGCTTGGGTTGGAGGCCAAACTCCATCGCCAGCAAGTATCCCGTGATCATGGGTGCCATCCCACTTTCTAAGACCGTTACTTTAAGTTCTAGGCTGCTGGTAGGCATGAAATCTGCATAGAGCGCCCAAATAAAGGCAGGAGCAAGCAGGAGCCGGTAGCCCAAGCCAAGCCAAAGGTACCTAGATTGAATCCATTGTTTATCGAAGGTGATGCTCAGTCCGATGACTCCCAAAGCAACGGGAGCCATGCTGCTGCTGATCAATTGCAGTCCAG
>JBEDEY010000093.1:0-7233 GCA_041175425.1 Bacteroidota bacterium
AAATCAAAATCCCCGGTACTTCAACTTACCTACTCCATATTGATACAATGTCTTGGAATACCGAAGCATGGCAGGCATCAAGAAAATAGTGAGTACCACTACCGTAGTCAAATACATCCATAGTTTGGGTTCAACAACCAATACATTGATGGCAACCAAGGATGTAATCATCAAGGCTACCGAAAAGGCATAACTGATGTACATCGCACCATCGTAGAATCCAGGCTCCGGAATCAAATTCGCATCACAAACTTCGCATCGTGAATGCATAACCGAAAGCTTTCGATAACTAAAGGGCGAGACCGGAAACATATTTCCTTGTCTACATTTTGGACACTTGGCCTGTGCAATGGCCGCAGCTAAACTTTTTGACATAATTGAAAAATAAGTACGTAAAAATACCCTAACAGGGGAACTCTTGCAGTGACCTTTGTTACTCAGCAGGTTCTGGATATCTATTTTTTATAAAAAAATTAAATTACCCTTCTTCGTGCAATTCCTCCAGATCGTAATCCTTGCCCTTGCCCCATTGCAGCAACTCGTGTATGGTATAGTACTCCAAGGTATCCAAATCTTTAATTCGAAAATTCTCTCCCGCTATCCATGCCATCACCTCAATTTTACGAACCTCACCTTGGTTGACCAAGCGGTAAATCCGTCCTACACGTAAGTTATCTAAAGCCAGAGGCATCAGGATTTGACTTTAATTAAGGCACCTGAAGCCTCAAATGTGATTTCTTTTTTGGGAGCTGTAATCGCTTCTACTTCTTCCTTCGATTTCCCTTGATCTTCAGCATAGTGCCGTAAGGTCTTCACATCGGTTTCAGTCAAGGTTGCAATTCCTTCAATCGTAATGGGAAATCCCTGCGAGTTGGTGGGGATAAAAAATCCGTAATCTTTAAATGTAACGCGCATGCTAGCCCCATTGGGCAGCTCCATAGCAAACCAACAGCCTTTGCTCGTGCATACTTCCTTAATTTGTCCTGAAACCTTCCCCATAAAGGTTCCGGAAGATTCCACTTTTTGCAACAGCATCGCTGTGGTCATCACATCCTTTTCCTTGACTACATCTCCATAGTTTCCAGGAACCGACTTGGCTTCGCCCACCAATTCATAGGTGGTTTTTTGAGACACAACGCCCGTTTTTTGGCATGCAGCAAGGCCAGCCACGAGTGCAAGCAGTAAGATTTTAGACTTCATTTTCATCTTTTGAATTGGTAGTTAACTCGTAAAACTAGTGGTTGATCGAATCAAGCCCCTTATAGCGCACCTTTCTTATCTCATCCAGTGATTCAAAAATAGGTGAAAAGTACTTGCCTCAAAAGTTATTTGTAAGTAGACTCCTCCTTCATTTGGCAAAAGCCAATAAATAACTTTCTCAAACCACTCGTATTTGGAATTATAGGACAGTTTTCAATTTTCAAGAACACAAAAACAAAAAAGATTTGTAACAAATACAGGAATAAATGGCCACTTTTTTTAACAATCCATTAATTTTACTTTTTATAATTTTCGCTGCTCCATGCCAAAAACCAAAAAATTCATCATTGATTTTGACAGTACCTTTACTCGAGTAGAGGCATTAGATATTTTGGGAGAAATCAGCCTTTCAGGAGATCCCCAACAACAAGAGAAACTACAAGCCATCAAGGATATCACCGACAAAGGCATGGATGGAAGCCTGACTTTTAGAGAAAGTTTAGAGCAGCGACTCGATATCCTTCAAGCCAATAAAAGTCAGATCGCTGAATTGATCATCATTTTGAAGCAAAAAGTTTCCAAATCCTTTGAGCGGAACAGAGATTGGTTGAAGGATAATGCAGCTGATGTGTTCATCATTTCCAATGGCTTCAAGGATTTCATCATTCCCATCGTGACCGAGTACGGAATTAAGCAGGAGAATGTCTTTGCCAATGACTTGATTTACGATGAAAGCGGAAAAATCATCGATTTCAATCGAGAAAATCCCCTTTCAAAAAATAATGGCAAATCAGAAACCATCCGTGACATCAACTTGGATGGAGACATTTATGTCATCGGAGATGGCTATACCGACTACGAAATTAAAGCGTCTGGCTTGGCCAATAAATTTTACGCGTTCACCGAAAATGTAAGCCGGCCAAAAGTAACCAGCCAGGCAGATCACATCGCACCAAGCTTTGATGAGATTCTGTACATCAACAAACTCAATACGAAGTTTTCCTACCCAAAAAGTAGAATTAAGGTGCTCTTGCTTGAAAATGTGCACCCGATTGCGCTTGAGCTCCTCAAGGAGGAAGGCTATCAAGTGGAAGTGGCTTCGGGTGCGTTGAGTGAAGAAGAGCTTTGTGAAAAGATAAGAACTATTTCCATCCTTGGCATTCGCTCCAAAACTACCGTTACCAAAAAGGTGCTTGAAAATGCGAATCGTCTCTTGGCTATTGGTGCGTTTTGTATCGGCACCAACCAGATTGACCTAGAAGAATGCCAAAAGCGAGGAGTTGCAGTTTTTAATGCGCCCTTTTCTAATACCCGCTCCGTCGTTGAAATGGCCATCGCACAAATCATTTTCTTGATGCGCAGGTTCCAAGACAAATCACTCGGTATGCACCAAGGAGTCTGGGACAAATCAGCGACAGGTTCCTTTGAAATTCGCGGTAAAAAACTAGGAATTGTTGGCTATGGAAACATTGGCGCTCAGCTCTCTGTCCTTGCCGAAAACCTAGGCATGAATGTCTTCTACTACGATGTCATTGAAAAACTAGCACTCGGAAATGCCACCAAGATGAACTCCTTGGATGAATTATTGGCTACCTGCGATGTCATCACCCTACACGTGGATGGCAGAAAAGACAACAGCTGCCTCATCGATCAGGAAAAAATCTCAAAAATGAAGCCGGGCGCTCTCCTACTCAACCTGAGCCGAGGGCATGTGGTGGATATTCCTGCACTGAGAGCGGCCATTCTTTCCGGACATATCGGAGGCTGTGCAGTGGACGTATTCCCTGAAGAACCGAAAAACAACAAAGAGGGCTTCGAATCTGAATTGAAGGGATTGCCAAATACCATCCTCACCCCACATATTGGCGGGAGTACCCTGGAAGCTCAGGAAAATATTGCCCGATTTGTGCCTGGGAAAATTATGGAATATGTCAATACAGGAAACACTTACAACTCTGTCAACTTCCCGAATATCCAGCTTCCTTTCTTGAAAGATGCGCATCGACTGATTCACTTGCACCAAAATGAACCCGGTGTTTTGGCAAAAATCAATCTTGTGCTGGCCAACTATCACATCAACATTGTAGGCCAATACCTCAAAACCAATGAAAAGATTGGTTATGTAATCACAGACATCGACAAAGTATACGATCCGGATGCGATTGAAGCCCTGAAGAATATTCCAGGCACCATTCGCTTCAGAACCCTTTATTGATTTCTACCCCATAAAAAAAGCCCTTTTAAGGGCTTTTTTTTTATAGGTCTTTTCTAGCACCAGTAACTAAAGAAAAGTTGTTGGTTAAGAAAATGAGCTGTGGACTGTGGACGGTTAGCAGTCAACGATTATCCGCAGCATTTACTACTAATTTTGAAATATGGCTTTGGTTGCGGATAATCCTATTATTTGTTTCCGTAAAGATCTTCGTAATAGGTCTGGTAAGCTCCAGAAGTTACCCGATTTAGCCAAGCTTCGTTTTCCAAATACCAGTCAATGGTCAGCTCTATTCCTTCTTCAAACTGCAAACTAGGCTCCCAGCCTAACTCCTGCTGAATCTTGGTCGCATCGATGGCATAACGCAAATCATGCCCAGCACGATCCTGAACAAATGTGATCAGCTTCTCCGAAGCACCTGCCTCACGGCCAAGCTTGCCATCCATCTTTTGGCACAATAGTCGAACAATGTCTATGTTCTTCCACTCGTTAAAGCCACCGATATTATAAGTTTCTCCCGGCTTTCCCTTATGGAATACCACATCAATGGCGCGCGCATGATCCTTCACAAACAACCAATCACGTACATTTTCTCCTTTTCCATAGACAGGTAGGGGCTTGTTGTTCTTGATATTGTGAATGCAAAGCGGAATCAACTTTTCTGGAAAATGGTTGGGACCATAGTTGTTGGAGCAGTTGGATACCACCGTTTTCATTTTGTAGGTATTTGCATAGGCCCTTACAAAGTGATCTGATGCTGCTTTGGATGCAGAATAGGGTGACTGTGGATCGTAGGCAGTCGTCTCCAGGAAAAATCCTCCATCATGCAATGAACCATATACTTCATCCGTAGAGACATGGTAGAACAAATGCTGATCCAAGGCTCCAGCCCATGCGTTCTTAGCTACATTCAACAGGTTTACGGTTCCAAACACATTGGTTCGCACAAATGCCAAGGGATCTGAAATAGATCGGTCCACATGGGATTCAGCAGCCAGGTGAATGACATCCGTAATTCCATGCTTCGCAAAAATGGCTTCTAAAACCTGCTCATCTTGGATATCTGCTTTTTCAAAAAAGTAGTTGGATGCACCCTCTACCTCAACCAGATTTTCCAAGTTGCCCGCATAAGTCAAGGCATCTAGATTGACGATTCGGTACTGCGGGTAGTTAGCCACAAAAAGTTTGACTACATGGGATCCAATAAATCCAGCTCCTCCGGTAATTAAAATTGATTTTGACATATTAAGATTGATAAAAGTTCATATACCAGTTGGTAAATTCAGACACCCCTTGGGCCACTGAAGTTTTGGGCTCGTAGCCCGTATCCTGTACTAACTCACTGATGTCGGCATGGGTTTCGACCACATCACCCGGCTGCATGGGAAGAAACTCCATCTTCGCCTTTTTTCCAATCCCTTTTTCGATGGCTTCTATAAATTCTAGCAAGGGCACGGGAGACGAGTTCCCGATATTGTAGAGTTTGTAGGGAGCCGTGGAGCTCGAAGGATCTGGACACTCTCGGTCAAAGTTGGCGTTGGAAGTAGCTGGCCGATCTGCCACGCGAATTACACCAGACACGATATCATCGATGTAGGTGAAATCCCGCTTCATTTGACCCTGATTAAACACATGAATGGGCTCTCCTTTGCGAATCGCGTCGGCAAACAGAAAATACGCCATATCCGGTCTTCCCCAAGGGCCATAGACCGTAAAGAATCGAAGTCCTGTGGTTGGAATTCCAAAAAGGTGGCTGTAGCTATGTGCCATCAGCTCATTTGACTTTTTGGAGGCAGCATACAGTGAAATCGGATGATCCACTCCATCTGAAGTAGCGAAAGGCATTTTGGCATTGCTTCCATAGACCGAACTTGAGGATGCAAATACAAAATGCTTTACTGGATAAAATCGGCAAGCTTCCAAAAGGTGTAAAAATCCAGTAAAGTTGCTGTGCAGGTAATCTTCCGGGTGAAGAATTGAATTCCGCACGCCTGCCTGTGCTGCCAAATGAATGACTACGTCAAACTTCTCTGTGTCAAACAGGCGAAACAAGGACTCCTTGTCCACCAAATCCTGCTGAATAAAGCGGTAGTTGGGTTTTTTATGAGAGACCACCAAGACACCTGCGGCAATCTTATCTCGTGCAATTCCCGATTCTGCCAATCGGGCAAACTTAAGTTCAAGGCTATAGTAGGAGTTGATGTTATCCAAGCCGACTACCTCATCTCCTCTCTCGAGTAAGTGTTGGACGACATGAAATCCAATAAAACCAGCAGCTCCTGTAACTAGGTATTTCATGGATTACAAAACAGAATTAGCTTACAAAATAGTACCATGGCCCCTTAATCTTGATTCTTTAGCAATTGGCGGTAAGCATCTGCCTGAAGCTTGCGCATTACTTTTCGGTCAAATTTAACGTTGACTTCTTCAAAAAGTGCATCAGAATAGTCTGCTAACGTATCACGCTTCACATAAGCAAACTCCAAGGCTTCTTTCAATATGGAAACCTCTCCAACTGGAAAAACCAAACCTGTCTTTTGCTGTTTGATGAAAGAGGTATTCCCAATGCAGTTGGAACAAATAATCGGCACTTGCATGGCTGCTGCCTCCAACAGGACATTCGAAAACCCTTCTTCATGAGAAGGCTGAACCAACACATCCGCCAAGGCAAGGTGGTGTTCCACATGATCCGTCCAATCGATTTGGACGACACGCGGATGTTCCCGAATAGTTTGGATAGTATCCTGGCTAAGAGGCTCTTCCTCAGGTTCAAAAGTGCCAATTAGCACCAATTTGGACCTCGATACAATCTTTGATTTCAAAAAAGCGGCAATAAGATCTTCAACTCCCTTTCGTTTGGTCAGGGCTCCAATAGCCAAAATGATAAAGTCATTTTCTCCAGGAAGAATGCGCATGGTAGCTGCCACCAAGTGATTTTCTTTGAGTACCTGTCGATTGAATTTCTCCAAATCCACTCCTAAGGTTGAACCACTGCCAAGTAACTTAAACTTGTCAGCATCAATTCCAGAATTGCTCGTAAAGAATGAAAGCATTCCCGTTGAATTGACCCATAGGCTTGTGGCATTCGAAAAAGTCCATTTCTCTAAAAAAGTAAGTCCCTTTTGTGGGTCTTTGGCATGTACAGGCATCTCAGTGATGCTGTGAATTCGATGCGTAATACCCGCCAACTTGGCTGCAAGCATGCCCAGAAAACCAGTTTTGGAGTCGTAACTATGAATTACATCAGGTCTTTCCTTTCGGATCAATTGGAAGAGCAGCCAAAAAGAAATAAAGTCCTCCACATAGTTGACCCCTTTCACAAATGGAACAACCTCATGCTGCACTCCTTCTGTGCGACAAATGGATTGGACTTCTCGCCCATCTGCACTTATGAGGAGCAGGTCCCAACCCTCCTCCTTCATTAATTTAGGCTGACCAGAGAGTAAAAGTTTAAAGGTAATTGGCTCGGTGGAAAGAAGGAGAAGCTTTGGCATTTAAAGAATTGTATGAGCTACAAAGGTAAAATTTTCTCAGAAGAACTTGACTAAAAAAATAGGATTGACCTAGCCCATAGCAGGTAAAAAACGAGTGAATGACTGACATTGAAAAAAAAACAGCCTGCCCCAAAAAAAAATATTTTTTTTCATTGGATTCTGCCAAGAATTTGATCGTTCCAAATACGGCCAAATTATTGTCTTTAAGCCGATGTAAGCAAAAGTAAATTTAAAAATAGGAACAATTAAAGTTTAAAATCTTTTTTTAATACAATTTTATATTTTAATTTTAACTTAAAACTATTTTGGTTTTCAAATATTTTTATT
>JBEDEY010000094.1:0-3066 GCA_041175425.1 Bacteroidota bacterium
TTTTTTTGTTTTTTTTGCAAGGGTAATTAAAAATTGAATTTCACCTCCTTTATCTATGACTAGAAACGCAACGGACAAATGGCTTGGTGGGGTACTGGGTGGAATTGCTCGCGCACTAGGAACCTCCTCCGGCCTGCTGAGAGGCTTATTCCTCGTATTTTTCTTTGGAGTGGGCGGACTCACTTTTGGTATCAGCAGTGGAGCCACGATCGTGATTTACTTGATTTTTTGGTTCACCCTTGGGAAGAGCTAAAGCCATCTAATTTCCGCTTTACTTGTTTCAGGCATTCGCTAAAGACTCCTTCCTGACTGCATGAGCCTGAACTAAGCAGCCATAACTTAAATTCCCTGTTTGGCGGATCTAAAGTTCATCCCGTTGATTCACTTCCATTCCTGGTGTGGCACCAGAGGCTATTGGAATCAGCACTTATCTGGATGGCTCAAAAAGAATACGAATCCTGAATAAGTTTTCGCAAAGCCACCGTGCTTTGAATCAACTGATCTACATCACGCAATTGCGTTTCAGTGTTTCGCTTGAGGTAATAAAACGTGTTGTAGTAGTGCTGTAAATCTTCCTTTCGAGAACTGATCAGCAGAGGATTGCCTTCTGGCCTGAGCATCTCAAATCGATTGGCATCCGTGTATACCGTTGCTTTTTCAAAAACATGGGCATCAAAGAGACGCTTATTTTCATCCTGAACTTTTTTAACATCCTCAAAATACCACTTGATCCGCTGCTCGTATTGCGTCTTCAAATTGTCGTATGTAGACAAGGAATCAGCTACTTCCTCTATGCTAATTAGCGTAAATAGCCCACTATTTTTCAACTGATCTAAGGACCGGGATGCAAGGGGATATTCTCCCGCATAGATTCCCAATTTACGTGCATAGAAATAGATTTCGGAGGTCTGTCGCTGCATGTCAGGCTGGTTAAAAAAATAGGCTAGTGAGTCACTGGCTATTTTCCTGGCAGTCAAGGAGGCAAATTGATTGGTCAACAGCCGTTCATTGCGCTCCAGATCCGCGACCATCGATTGCATCAACTTCACCTCTAGCTTACGCTGGGCATTTTCTTCCCTTAAGTTTTCTGCAAAAAAACCAAGTGTGACTGCGGCAAACAGTAGTACGAATTGGATAAGGTTGTCTTTTAAAGTGTTTTTTAAAAAATTGGTTGTGGATTCCTTGTTCTGGGTGGCTTGGCTCATGGAAAGTGTTTTAATTCTTTTGAGTAAAGTTGTAGGACTTAGAAGGTTTAACTATGCTGCTTCAATTATTATCCAAACTGAAGATTTTTGCCGCTTTGCTAATCTTGAATCCAAAAAATCCCCCAACTATTTCGACTGCACATTGGTCAATCCTGGCTTTTGAACGGTGATTTGACCCATCCAAACGCACATGGTTTTGCTATTTTGAAGCATGGCAGGCTTCCCTCCTATTTTTAGTTTTTTAGCTACGGGAGCCCAAGGCATGATGGGAATGGGGATGCAACGACCCGGAACAAAAACCGGTATAGGTCCAATCATCTTCCAATTCATGGGGTTGATTGGGGACAAGCAATTGCCAAAAGCAGGAATATTCAAAAAGGGGATGATATCCAACTGACCTGCAATGGACTTCACCTTGGAATTCAATACCCTTGCAATAGGAAGTACCATCATGTCTTTTGGACCTGCGCCAAAAGTACATTTCAACTTGGCACCCATGCACACACATTTAGGCATAAATTATTTTTTGAATTTTTGATGGAGCAAGAACAACTTGTAGCAAGCTGCTCTTTAAAGGTAAGTGGGTATTTTTTCAATT
Organism: Bacteroidota bacterium; assembly: GCA_041175425.1. GTDB lineage: Bacteria > Bacteroidota > Bacteroidia > Cytophagales > Cyclobacteriaceae > Algoriphagus. The sequence goes on from JBEDEY010000094.1 coordinate 1,804, forward strand.
GCAAGGAAGCTGGTTAGACCTTGATGGTTCACCTAACCATCTTTCTGAATCACACCTCCAAAAGTAGATACCCTATTCACCAGCAGGTTCGGGGATTAGAAAGGGAGGACCTAAAAAACAATCCCTCAAAAAGGCTTCTTCTTGAGGGATTGTGCAAAGTAAAAATCTGATTTATCTGATTATCCGCTTTTTCACCACTAAACAGAGAAAAAAAGGTTTGAGGTTAAATTAGGTGAGCTGTGGACCGTTGACAGCCTGTAGTGACATGTGGTCTGTCAACGATTATCCGCAGTTTTTAATTGCTATGCTGAGCTACAGGCATGATTGTGGATAATTTACTGATTTATTTGTCTTTCGGTTTATCTCGTAACATTTCGACCATCTCTACTGGTGGAGGACTGCTGTCTCCCAATAAATGGGCCACAAAGTAATCGCCCATCTTCCAGAAGAAATACTCGCTCATGTCTCCATATCCATGGCGCTGACCAGGCAACAAGACAAATTCAAACCGCTTCCCTGCCTTAATCAAAGCATTGGCCATGCGGATGGTGCCTGCAGGATGTACATTGTTGTCCACATCCCCAGTGCTGAGCATCAGGTGTCCTTTTAGATTTTTTGCCAATTCAGAGTTTTTCTCAATTTGATACACAAAGGTCGTGTCTCCAGATGGTAAGATACGCTCCTGAACACCATGGTGCTTTTCTGACCACCAGCGATTGTAAATGTTATTTTCGTGATTTCCTGCTGAAGAAACCGCCACTTTAAACACGTCTGGATAAACCAATAATGCTGCTGTGGACATAAAGCCTCCGCCGGAATGTCCATGAATCCCCACCTTGCTTCGATCAATAAAGGAATGGCGATCTGCCAACTGCTCTACAGCTGCCTTTTTATCTGCCAATCCATAATCACGGAGATCTCCATACCCATAGTTGTGGTACCACTTGGAGCGAGCCGGGTGACCGCCACGGTTGCCTAGCGTTACGACTACAAAGCCAAACTGTGCCAAGCGATCCGTACGGTCCATGCCGCGACCAAAGGACTTGTTAACCGCCTCGGTCTGTGGGCCAGGATACACGTATTGAACCAGCGGATAGGTACGCGTAGAATCAAAGTCAAAAGGCTTGTACATCACCCCAAACAAGTCAGTGATGCCGTCATCTGCCTTAAACGTAAAAGGCTCTGGAAACTGGTACCCAGCAGCAAGGAGTTGGCTCAGGTCTGCCGTCTCCAAATCCATGATTTTGGCTCCGTTTCGATCGT
>JBEDEY010000095.1:0-7038 GCA_041175425.1 Bacteroidota bacterium
CCATCACGTGCATCCAAGTGGGCTACTGCCAACCAAGATTCATGCGCCAAATCATCCTTATGGCCGAGCTGCGCTATTTTGCCGTTTGCAAGTTGAAACTGTGCATTGTTTCCTGGTCTCGCAGCAGCTATTCGTTCGGGATAAGCATAAGCAAGCAAGAGACCTGTGGCCCAAGGGTCAACCGGTGAATTTTCAGGTACTACAGAAAATAGTTTTCGATATTGTCCTGCTACTTTATCAATCTTTTTGTAGGCAAATGCACCATTTACCTGACCTCGAAAGCGTCTTAGGCCTTCAATTCGTAAGTTGAGGTCTACTCCGGCTTGAGAGGCAAGTGGATCCTTTTCTTCAAGTATGGCAGCAATATCAGTGGCTAGAGGCAGGAGATTCGCCTTTTTTGCATAAAGGAGCATGTGTGCGATACGGGGATGGGCAGGTACCTGGTGCAACTCTTTTCCATGGGGAGTCAGGTTGCCTTGATCTAGTCCTTCGATGGCTTCTAAGACTTTTTCCGCAGACACCAAAGCATGAACAGGAGGAGGGTTAAGCCAAGTCATGCTCCGTATATCTTTTTTACCCCAAACCAGCATGTCCAGTACCAAGGAAGTGAGGTCTGCATCTAGGAGTTCTGGAATCCTAAAATCAGCAAGTTGTGCTTGGGTGCCCTTGCTCCACAATCTGTAAGAGTGACCTGCAGCTAGCCTTCCAGCTCTACCACTTCGTTGATCCGCTGAATCCTTGCTGATTCGATGAAGCTCCAGTTTGGATAGCCCTGAGCGTGCATCAAAGCGATTGGACTTCACAAAACCCGTATCCACCACCACTGTCACTCCCTCAATGGTTAGGGAAGTTTCTGCGATGTCTGTGGCAAGCACAATTTTCCGCTTTCCACTGGGATGGGGGAGAATGGCCCGCTGCTGTTCGGAGAAGTTAAGTTGCCCAAATAAAGGCACCACCAAATCTGAAGGCAATGCCCTCCGCAATACCTCTTCAGCTTTTCGGATATCCCCTTGACCTGGTAGAAAAACCAAAAAATCCCCCTTATGCTGCTTGGTCAAGGGGATGATTTGCCTTGCTGTATCCTCTCCAATGGTATATTCGTCTACTTCTTGTAGGTAGTTAACTTCTACAGGATATTGCCTTCCTTTACTTTGGATCACTGGTGCCTGCAGCAGTTTGGAGAGCTGCTCCGAGTCAATGGTGGCTGACATCAATACAATTCGAAGTTCCTCCCGAAGTACCTGTTGCACCTCTCTGCAAAGCGCTAATCCAACATCTGAGAAAAGATTTCGCTCATGAAACTCATCAAAAATTACCATGCCGACATCTTCGAGTGCATTGTCTTGATGAAGCATTCGGGTAAGTATTCCCTCGGTAATTACTTCCAGCCTCGTGGATGCACTGACACAAGTATCAAAGCGAATGCGATAGCCCACCGTTTGGCCCAATTCCTCACCGAGTAGATTTGCCATTCGCTGCGCAATACTTTTGGTAGCCAAGCGGCGTGGTTCCAAAAGAAGAATTTTTTTACCTGCAAGCCAGGGTTCATCCAATAAGGCCAAAGGCAAGAGCGTACTTTTTCCTGCACCAGGAGGCGCTTGAATGATCAAAGAAGAAGTAGCTGAGAGGCTTTTTTTGACTGCAGGGATAATTTCTGCTACAGGTAAGTCGAAGGAATTGGGATCAAAATAAGGCATGGACCACAAAAATACAATCCAGAACCTGGATTCTGGAATTTAATTGATTCAAAAAAAAGCCCACAGGATGATTTCCTGTGGGCTCTGTTTATAAAATTAGGAGTTTTAAGCGCCTATTTTTGCAGCAGCTTTTCCATATTCCCATCGAATCTCGAAGGAATCGCCTTTTACTTCGTAAACAAGTCTTTCCTCCATTGTTGAGCTTTGCTGAGAAGCGACATTTACGCGAAGTACATCTTGTTTTTCATCGTATGTATATGTTCCCCACTGCTTGGCAACTTTGTTGAAAACAAAAGTAGAAGTAGATTCACCAGGAATGACGAAGAAACTGTAAGTACCAGCTGCGAGCTTTTGGCCTTCTACTGTGATGTCCTTGGTGGTGGTAAAGGTGGTTGCATCATTTGCTCCAGCTCTCCAGATTTTTCCAAAAGGAACCAAATCTCCCCAGATGGTTCTTCCTTTCACGGCTGGAGAGGAGTACTTGATGGTGATTTTGGCACCTGCAGCTTCACCTTCTGCCGTTTGTGCAGGGCTAGGCTTGTCTTGTGCGGGTACATTCATTGCCTGCGAAGGGCTTGTTTTCTCTTGTGCCTGTGCAGCCAAAGCAAAACTTAGGCTGAGTGAAAAGGCAAGAATTAGTTTTTGAATTTTCATATTTTGGTTTGTTAAAGTGAATCAATTTACTGCCAAACTTTTTGCAGGTTAATAGTTAAACCTCCTTACTGAAGAATGGTTTTGCTTTTCTGAATTATAAACTGCCCGGATAACGTTAAACATTCACCCAAGCCTGCTTTTTGTTGCTTTCAACAATTCGCTCTCCAATTAATAATTCACGCCAGCCATCCGCAAAGGTTGGGAAGGTAGGTTGCTCTGGTTGCTTTCCTGCAGCTACTGCTGCGTAAACTTCCTTGAAGAGTTGCTTGGAAGTATCCGGGAAACCCTCGTTGTGGCCACCTGGGAAACTTACCAAGGAACTTACTTCTCGATGCACCAAGGAAGGATCCTTCATCAGCTGCTCATTGGCTTTTTCTCGCTTGCCAATCCACAATTCATTTGGACGTTCTGAATTGAATTCAAAAGCAGAAACCGAACCTGCAATTTCGATATTGAGACGGTTTTTACGTCCAGCATTCACTTGTGATACGGTGATTGAACCCTTGGAACCGTTATCAAATCGAAGAAGTACCGTAGCATGATCTTCGGTGTTGATGGGCACTTCTTGGTAATCATCAGCGGTCAACATTTTACCAGAATAGGTTTCAATAGGTTTAAGCGGCTTCAATCTTGTTTTATGGACGGTAGAGAAATCAGCCATCACTGCGGTAATTTTTAGACCAGTGACGTACTCTGTGATGTCCAATAAGTGAGAACCGATGTCAGCAATAGCACGGGAATCTCCAGATTTATCTGGTTCTAGTCTCCAGTTGTAATCGGTTTGTAGAAATAGCCAATCTTGCAGGTAGGAACCCATGATGGAATAAACTTCCCCCAATTCCCCTTTTTCACGCATGACCTTCATCTGTCTGACCATCGGGTAGTAGCGTAGGTTGAAGTGGACGGCATTCACCAAACCAGTGGTCTTGGCAATTTTTACCAAGTCCTCAGCTTCTTCAAGACTGATTGCCAGAGGTTTTTCACATACCACATGCTTCTCTGCTTCCAAAACTGCCTTTGCTTGGCTGTAATGCAGGAAATTCGGGGTACAAATGTGGACTACATCGATGTCATCTTGCTTGAGCATGTCCGCAAAAATATATGCTCGAGGAATGCCCAGTTGTTTTGCTTTTTCCTCTGCGAGCTCTTGGTTGACTTCTACCAAGGCGACTACTTCTACATTCGGTATTCTTCTCAGTGCTTCTAGGTGTGCTGGGCCAATAAATCCAGTTCCGACTATGGCTGCTTTGATGGTTTGAGACATTTTTTTCAGGTTTGGGTAAAAAAGATGAACCGAAGTTAAAAAAAATCTGAGCCCAACAAAATGACATTTTTTTAGGGCCAACATTTAATTGAAGATCCAATTCAAAATAGTGGGGGAGTAGTTTCAAAATAAAAATGATTTACAACTCAGACTCTCCTTTATCCGCTCACAAAAAGGTATGGTTTTTAAGTTTCTTTTTTTGTAGTTTAAAAGCCTAAAACCAAACCAGATATGGCAAATTTTACACTAAAAGTAAATGGAACCACTCACCAAGTGGAAGTCGAAGACGACACCCCATTGCTTTGGGTCTTACGCGATCATTTAAACCTAGTTGGCACTAAGTTTTCCTGTGGCATTGCCCAATGTGGCGCTTGCACAGTTCATGTCAATGGAAATGCTACTTTTTCCTGTGTAACTCCTGTTTCCAGTATTGGAAATTCTGAAGTTACTACCATTGAAGGCCTTTCTCAGGAAGGGGATCATCCGGTCCAAAAGGCTTGGGATGAGGTGGATGTGGCCCAATGTGGCTATTGCCAGTCCGGACAAATCATGACTGCAGCTGCTTTTTTGGAGCAAAATCCTTCGCCAACCCTCGAAGAAATTGACAATGCAATGAACAGAAATATCTGTCGCTGTGGAACTTATCATAAAATCCGTGAGGCCGTTGCGCTTGCTGCTAAAACCAAATGACCATGAAAACTCAAACAGGAACAAGTAGACGGGATTTCTTGAAAATCGCAGGAACTACTGCAGGTGGATTGGTGATTGGCTTCAACTGGTTTAGCTGCGACTCTCCAAAAATGGAAGTACTTAGCATCGAGCAAGTATTGGCCCAAGCCAAGCCATTCAACAGCTTTTTATCCATTTCCCCAACAGGTGATGTAGTGATCTTTTCTCCCAACCCCGAGCTAGGTCAAAATATCAAAACCTCCTTCCCAATGGTTGTTGCTGAAGAATTGGAGGCGGATTGGGCAAAGGTAAGGGTAGCTCAAGCCAATCTAGATCCAGAGAAATTTGAACGTCAACTCACAGGCGGATCTGGAGCGATGCCCCACAGCTGGGAAAGGCTCCGGAAAGCAGGCGCTACAGCCAAGGCGGTTTTGACTCAAGCTGCAGCACAAACTTGGAAAGTACCTGCATCGGAATTGACTGTTTCCAAAGGCATGATTTCGCATGAAGGTTCTGGAAAGAAGGGACATTTTGGAGAATTTGTGGCGGTAGCATCCACGCTTACTGCACCTGAGGAAGTCACGCTTAAGGACAAAAAAGACTTTACCATCATTGGTACCCCTGTCAAAAATGTGGATGCCAAAGATATCTACACAGGTAAACCGATGTATGGGCTTGATTTCCAGCGCGAAGGAATGCAGTATGCCATGGTCCAACGCGCTCCTTTTGGAATGAAACTAGTTTCGGTAGACGATAGCGCAGCAAGAGCCGTAGCTGGAGTCACGAATGTAGTCACTTTTGGTTCAAGTGTAGCCGTGGTAGGTACCACCACTTGGCCCTTACTCAAGGCCAAAAAATTATTGAAAATTAACTACGAGCCCGATGGAGCAGTGGAAAGTACGGCTGATCACGACCGTCTTTTCACGGAATTGCTCGCATCAGGCAACGCCGAAGTCAAACGTAAAGATGGCAATGTAGCCGCTGCATTTAAAGCAGCAGCCAAGGTAGTCACTGCAGAGTACCAGTGTCCTTTCTTAGCACATTCTCCGATGGAACCGGAAAACTTCTTTGCACACGTGCAAGGAGACAAGGTGGAACTAGTCGGTCCAACTCAAACTCCAGACCGCGCTCGCCAAGAAACTGCTGCCCTGCTTGGAATTCCACCAGAAAATGTATCTGTAGCAATCACCCGTTTGGGAGGAGGATTTGGTAGAAGACTTCGGGCGGATTATGTAGTCGAAGCTGTCGAAGTGTCCAAAGCCATTAATGCCCCAGTGAAAGTAACTTGGAGCCGTGAAGATGAACTAACTGGTGGAGCGTATCGACCAGCTGTTCGTTACCGCTTTGAAGCTGCCTTGGATGCCAATGGGATAATGACAGGTTACAAGCTTAAAGGGGTAGGCATGAATGCCGGCAACACAACTCGAGAGGGTAACTTCCCTTCTGGAGCTGTAGACCACCTGCTTATCGAATCTGTGGAGCATGCTTCAACCATCACCACCAATGCTTGGAGAGCACCCATCACCAATTTCCTAGCCTACGCTGAGCAAAGTTTCTTAGACGAAGTAGCCTTAGCGGCAGGAAAAGATCCTGTTGATTTCCGAATGGAATTACTCAATCGTGCCAAGACCAATCCTGTAGGGGAGTTGGGCTACGATGTGGATCGAATGATTGGGGTGGTCAAAATGGCCAAAGAAAAATCAAATTGGGGCAAGAATCCAAGCGTAAAGCAAGGATTCAGCGTCTATTTCTCCCATAAATCGTACGTGGCACAAGTTGCAGATATCGACATGCAAGGCGGAGTTCCTACTTTGAAGAAAATCACGGCCGTGACGGATTGTGGATTGGTAGTTAATCCTACGGGAGCCAATCACCAAGTTCGTGGCGGAATTGTAGACGGCATGGGACATGCGATGTATACCAACTTGACCTTTGAAGCGGGTGTTCCTAAGCAACGAAATTTTGATACCTATCGCCTGATTCGTTTGAAGGAAGTGCCTGAAATCGATACACACTTTGTAGATTCTGGATTTGATCCTACCGGTTTGGGTGAACCAGCGCTACCACCTACAGGTGGAGCGATTGCCAATGCGATCTTTGCTGCTACGGGTAGAAGACTTAGAAGTCAGCCTTTTATCGAGCAGAAGGAATTTTCTGACCTCCAGCTGCAAATCAAGAGAGGCTAAGCAAAACCAAAAAAGGCCCCGCATGAAATTGCGGGGCCTTTTTTGATTTTAGGATTAGTCGCTTAATTACCGGTAACTAAAAGAATAAAGGTTTGAAGTTCAAGGGGCTGTTAACCGTGGACTATTTAAGCAATCTTTGCCGCTTCTTCTCTAAGTGTATTTGATTCATCCGATTGGCAGGAAGCGATGAATTCCGATGCTGCTTGGGTTTTTGGAGTTCCTTTTGCCAAAAGCACAGAAAGTGCAACCAAAACAGCTATTCGTGTTCCCACTTTCTTGGAAGCAGTGGCAAATAGGGGTTCCAACTCATCGTAGCTTACGCCTTCTGCCTGCTTGCGGATTTCATTGAGCGCATCTTCCAACTTGTCTCCAGAAAGATTGGTCAGCTTTTTACCGATGTATTGAATCTCGTTCAAGGCTGATTTTGCTTCTTGAGTAGCAGGAGCAACTGGCTTGGCTGGAGCTACTTGCTTGTTGGTGGGAGCTACATTTTGCTTCGCCCAGGTATCCTTTAGCCCAACGGTTTTGTTGAAGACCAATTGGCCTGCCTTAGAATCTGGATCTAGGG
>JBEDEY010000096.1:0-4315 GCA_041175425.1 Bacteroidota bacterium
GGTCCAGAGTATATTTTTCATGCTGGGGATTTTAATCAAACATACTTTAAAATAGTATAAATCTCTTTTTCATTGCTCAAAAAAATAGAAATACATCCTTCAAATAACAGGAATGGGCTCATCCCAAATAATTTCTCACCTCAGTCAAGACTTTTTCAACTATTTGTACTTACTTGATAATTCGAATTTTATAGGTCATGAAAAATAAAAAAATACAACAAAAAGAAGCTTCGAGAAGAGACTTTATCAAAAGTTCTGCACTCGCCTTCGCAGGTATCACACTAATCCCAAGACATGTCCTGGGTGGCCCTGGCTTTATTGCTCCAAGCGATAAACTAAGAGTTGCATCCATCGGCATTGGAGGAATGGGATATGGTGATCTAACAGGAGTTCATAAAAGTGGAAAAGTAGACATCATCGCGCTATGTGATGTGGATGATACCCGTGCGGCAAAAGGAAGACAAGATCATTCCAAGGCAACCTATTACAAGGATTACCGCGTGCTGCTCGAAAAAGAAGAAAAAAATATCGATGCTATAACCGTTTCCACACCGGATCACATGCATGCTGTACAAGCGATGATGGCCATGAAAATGGGCAAGCATGTATACGTACAGAAGCCACTTTCGCACGACATCTATGAAGCTCGCATGCTTACCCAGGCTGCAGAGAAGTACCGTGTAGTCACACAAATGGGTAACCAAGGTTCATCAGGAGACGGCGTACGAAAAATGGTGGAATGGTATGAGGCAGGATTGATTGGGGAAGCCACCAAGGTATGGTCTTGGACCAACCGTCCCGTATGGCCACAGGGCATTCCTTGGCCAAGCACCCCTATCGCTCCCCCAGCAGATTTAGATTGGGACCTTTGGTTGGGAACAGCTCCATACAAAGATTATGTAGGCAATTTGGTTCCTTTCAATTGGCGAGGATGGTGGGATTACGGCACAGGAGCACTTGGAGACATGGCCTGTCACATCATGGAGCCTCCATTTCGGGTTTTAGGATTGGGATATCCTAAGTCTGCTGAATGTTCTGTCGGTTCGGTCTATGTAGGCGAATTTAAGCGTGGGCATTTCCCAGAAAGCTGTCCTCCCTCCTCTCACATTACACTCCGATTTGACCGACCAGGAAAAGAGGATTTGGAATTCCATTGGATGGATGGTGGGATTCAGCCTACCCGACCAGAGGAATTAGGTCCCAATGAGATGATGGGTGACGGTGGCAATGGAGTGATCATCGAAGGAACAAAAGGAAAAATGATGTGCTCCACCTATGGTGCTAATCCCCTGCTTTTGCCTACCTCCAAAACCAAGGATATTACTGTAAAAGAGTCGCTGTATCGAGTACCAGGAGGTGATAGAGGACACTATGACAATTGGGTAAATGCTTGTATTGCAGGATATGGCTCCACTGAATTTAAGCAGCTCAGCTCTCCATTCTCCATTGCAGGACCTTTAACGGAGTCCGTGTTGATGGGTAATTTAGCAATTCGCAGCTACGACTACCAAGTACCTCGAGCAGGCAATGCAAATCAACTAGATTACCCGGGTCGCGGAATCAAGCTTCTGTGGGATGGTCCAAACATGAAAATCACCAATTTTGAGCCTGCAAATCAGTTTGTAACTCGAAATTACAGACCAGGATATACCCTTTAAATGGAGTACTTCTAAATTCTATTTTCTAGGAAGAGGATCAAAAACAAAAAAGCAAGCCGAATGGCTTGCTTTTTTGTTTGCTTGAGAGCAGTTGCTTATTGATCCAAAATAATGGCAAAAATCAATGGAGCCACAATGGTAGCATCGGATTCAATGATGAATTTCGGAGTTTTCATTCCCAGCTTACCCCAGGTGATTTTTTCATTAGGGACAGCTCCTGAATACGAACCATAAGAAGTAGTGGAATCAGAGATCTGACAGAAATAACCCCACAAAGGCACATTCGTACGTTGTAAATCTTGATGAAGCATCGGCACCACACAGATTGGGAAGTCACCTGCTATACCTCCTCCGATTTGGAAGAAACCAACGGTACTTTCTTCAGTAGCATTTACAGTATACCATTCTGCCAAAAACATCATGTATTCAATGCCTGTCCGTACTGTATGTACATTCTTCACATCTCCAGAAATCACGTGACCCGCAAACATATTGCCTAGGGTAGAATCCTCCCAACCTGGAACGATGATCGGCAAGTTCTTCTTTGCAGCTTCTAGTAACCAGCTATTTTTTGGGTCAATTTGGAACGAAGCATCCAATTTGCCGGAAAGCAATATTTTGTAGAAAAATTCATGCGGAAAGAAAGATTCACCATTTTGATCCGCCTTCACCCATTCCTCAAGAATGACATTTTCAATTCTGCGCATTGCTTCCATTTCTGGAATACAGGTATCAGTCACACGATTCATGTGGCGCTCCAACAAGTCTTGCTCCTGCTCTGGGGTTAACTCACGGTAGTTTGGTACACGCTCATAGTAGTCGTGGGCAACCAGGTTAAACACATCTTCCTCCAAATTTGCTCCGGTACAAGAGATGATTTGCACTTTGTCTTGACGGATCATTTCTGCCAAGGAAATTCCCAATTCGGCAGTGGACATTGCGCCAGCAAGAGTGACCATCATTTTTCCGCCTTCATCCAGGTGGGTTTTATATCCTTCAGCAGCATCAATGAGTGCTGCAGCATTGAAGTGGCGGTAGTTGTGTTTTAAAAATTCAGTAATTTTCATGTCAATGGATTTTTCTAAAGCTTCGCAAAATTACCCTTTTTTACGCACAAAAAAACCCGGAGGATATCCGGGTTTCTAAACAGGTACCTATTTAATTATTTTTTCTTTGCTGTAGAATCAGCTGCGGCAGCTTTAGTTTCAGCGGCAGCCGGATTTGCGTTGTATTTCTTATTCAATCCTTCAGTCACAGATTTGGTCACATCGATTGCATCGGTTGCATACCAGATGGCGCCACCTCTAGTGTGACTCAAGATGAGATCGATTCCATTTTCTTTTGCATATTCCTTCATGAACTCTTGCACCTGAAGGTAAACGTCATTTAGAAGCGTAGACTCGTCTGTAGAAAGTTCCCGCATCAAGTTGTCTCGGTAATTAACGAGGTTTTGTTCCTTCTGCATCAACTCATCCTGCTTGGCACGAATCTGGTTTTGCGTAAGGTTACCTCCAGTTTGCTGGAACATGGCTACTTCTTGTTCAAAACCCTTGGCTCTAGCTTGTAGATCCAAATCCAACTTCTTTCCTTTTTCAGTGATCTCTTCAGATTTCTTTTTGAAAAAATCATACTTGTTGATTACTGAGTCGGTATGCACGTATGCAATTTTCAGGTCGCCAGCAGCTGCACCCTCTATTGAAGAGGAGTCGGCGCCAGTTGCATCTGACTTTTTACCACAGGAATAAACCACTACTGCTACAAGAGCAAGAACTACGAAACGTGTAAAAATTTTTTTCACTTGGATAAAATTAGGGTTAATAGGTCGCAAATATAGATAAAGTATTCATTTTGCAAGAATCACAGAAAATTTACGGTGTTAAAATCAGTTAAAGGGCTAAAAAAAGAGATCCTGTGCCAATCGAAAGACTTGAGCATGTGCATCCACAATATCTCGGATCCTTTTTGAATACCCTCCTCCCATGCAACACATGATGGGGATATTTTGGGACTTTGCGGTTGAAAGCACCAGCCGATCTCGCGCTTGAACACCTGCTAAAGTTAGCGAAAGTCTCCCCAACTGATCTGATTCCAATACATCTACCCCACTCTGGTAAAGCATGAAGTCGGGCTGCTCCAAATCCATAATTCGCTTTAAATGCAGATCAAGAAGTGACAGATAGGTGGTATCGTCTGTGCCATCTGCTAGGCCAAGGTCAAGGTCAGAGGTTTCCTTTCGGTGAGGATAATTTTTCTCCCCATGCATGCTGAATGTAAAAACGGAAGGATTATCCCGAAAAAGTGAGGCAGTCCCATTGCCTTGATGAACATCCAAATCTACGATCAGAATCTTTTTGGCCAATTTAGCCATGAGCAAATAATTGGCTGTAATGGCCAAATCATTTAAAATACAAAAGCCTTCGCCTCGATTGAAAAAGGCATGGTGCGTTCCACCTGCGACATTCATTCCAATTCCAAATTCCTTGGCATAGCGGGCAGCTTGAACCGAACCCCCAGCGATGCAAATTTCTCGTTCGATTAATGGCCTACTCAGCGGAAATCCAATGGCTCGGATTTCGGCTTTAGTTAACTCCAGATTTTTTAAACGCGTCAGGTAGGTATCTTCATGCGTAGTAAGAATCAACTCCTCATCTACAGGC
>JBEDEY010000097.1:0-2669 GCA_041175425.1 Bacteroidota bacterium
TAGGTACGGGAGATAAAGTCACTTGGTACTTGGAAGCCCTCTAGCGTATAGGTGACAATTCCCTTTCCTTCCAAAGGATCCTGCCCTTGGTCCATCTCATCTTTCAAGTAAATGGCAATGACCCCATTTCGCCCCTGGTCTCCAAGCATAGGAACCATCCGAGAAACTACCTCCACCCGATCGATATCGAAGGCATTGATGGTTCGAATATTATCTGCTGCAGTGGCCATGCCTCCTCCAACGAGGACTACACCGTCCACCATGACAACCGGTTCCATCGACCCCAAAGCCGAAACTGCTCCCCCACGAAGGCGGATGGTCTGCTGCCCCGTGCCTCCCACAAGCGTAACTTGAGCCCCTGGGATATTGCCTACCAAACTATTGACTAAATCCGTAGAATTGCCTGTTTTGGTAAGCCTTTCTCCTTCGATTACAAAATCAGGATTGCCATAGATCGCTTTTTGTTGGACCTTTTCTTTCTTTGCTTCCGGGTTGGCAACTTCAGGATCAGCCACTTTTGCAGGAGTTGCCAGGGTCGTTACTTTAGGAAAGAAGGAAGCAAGAGGCAAGACTACAGGCGCCTTGAGCTGCTCTTGAAGTTGGACATTGAAAGGACGGCCTTTTTTGTCAGCGGCCACCAGACCCAATCGCATGGATCCATAAAATTCCATATTCTCCATTGCAAAGTCACCAGAAGCATTGGAATTCAAGCTGATCATCCCCTGGAAGTCATTCACAAAGGCCGTGATTTCGGTGGCCTGGCCCTTTCCTTTCTCATCTGTAACTTTTCCAGTAACCGAAATTCGGGTTTCGATGGGGTATGAAAATCGTTCTGTACCCAATGTTTCTGGAATATCACTCAGCTGGAGGCTGGATCCCATATCTGCTTCCCTTCGGATGGGTACGAGCTGCTCCCCATCCCATACACTTACCGAAAGCGTAGCTGGAGCTGGCCGACCTTTTGGGTCGCTCAGTTGCAGACGAAGGTTTACTTCTTCTCGGGGGCCAAAATTCGACTTGTCCGACTGCAATTGCACCCCCTGATTTTTCCATTGATCAAAAGCCTCCGATGCCACGATGCGCTTGTAGGGATTCAAAATGGGAAGCGCTTGCATGAAATACTGGTTGGGACCATAATTTCGCATCCAATTCGTGTAGGCCCTCAAGTAGTATTGCTCTCCATTTAGTGAATCTGGCAGAAGGAGATCTCCAACCACGATGCCATCGCGAATCGGGTATTTCTTTGCAAGTAGAATATCGCGTTCCTTGGAAATCACTTCTACGTGGAGCACCTTGCTCAATTCGTCCCTCAAGAAGGGGTTGCCGTAGGCAAAATAGCCTTTGAAGAAGAGGGAGTCTCCCGCGTAGTAGTAGGGCTTATCGGTATGGAGGTACACCTTTTCTTGGTAGTTTTTGGCTGTTTTGGCCAAATCCTGCAGCAGCAGTGCTTTCACTGCATCGTAGTCTAGGGGAAGCAAATTGGAAATTCGCTTGCGGTCCATATCTCCTGAGAACACTAGATCCTCCGGGTTGAGCACCATACCATTTTCCCGAACGCGCACCTGACCATTTTTTACTTCTAGCCAGGAGATGGGGTATGGAGCATCTCTGTAGGTGTTGGCTTGTGCAAAGCCTTTCTGATAGTGAATTTCGATGCGTCCTTTGAGTTGGAGCGAATACTCCCCAGCCGTACTACCAGGAATGACGAGGGGATCCGCTTTGTAGGGCACCACGGACTTGCCCAGTTCATTGGCAAAGATATCCGTACGGATATTCATGCTTGCCGAGCCCCCGGCCTTGTCTCCATAGAGGTAAAAGCCCTCCCGTTCGGAATTTCCCTTGATTAAGGATCGAAACAGGTTCATGGGTGAGCGTTGATAGATACTTGCTCGATTTTTTTCCCAAAGGGCTTGCTGCGCTTCCGAATCGGCAGGCAGCAGTTCAAATCGTGCTGCCCCCACAATGCGGTAGGTGGTGGGTGCATCTAGAAACTCGGTTAGGTTGAAGGTAATTTTATAGCCTAGGTAGCGATTTTCGATTTCGATCGGCTGCTCGGCACGGGCCAGAAAAGTTCCTTTTTCAGTAGGGGTAGGAAAGTCAATCACCCAGGGATTGAGAATACTGGTTTGTGTGGCAGCTTCGTCTATCCCTAAAAAAAGACTTTGAAATTTGCGGAGGTCTCGCTCCCAGTTTTTGTCTCGGGAAGACTTGACTTCTTGTTCGGTAAGTTCCTGTGCGAGCGGAACCATAGAAAGGTTGAGGGTAAAGGTTCCCCCAGGTTTTAGTGTAATCTTGCGTGTTTGGGCGGTGTAGCCCAAAAAAGAAAATCCAATTTCTACTGTGCCGGCTTCTAACCCAGAGAGGGTATAGTTGCCCTGCATGTCGGTAGCTGTAGAAACGGTGGTGTTATTGATAAAAACCGAACAAAAAGGGAGTAGCTCTCCTGTTTCCGCATCTTTAATCTGACCGGTAACCGTGGCTGTTTGCGCAAAAATCTGGAGCGCGCAAAACAGAAAAGAAGCGAATAATAGGAGTTTTTTCACGGGTATCACATCTAAAATAGGATTCGGCTAGTTTTGGTTGGAATCTATTGTGGGTTCATTGAGCACAAAGGTTCCATAGATAGGCTCCCCAAGTTCCGTAATCCCGCGGACTTCTACCAAAATTGG